>NZ_JACGWF010000100.1:0-13603 GCF_014077595.1 Colwellia sp. 6M3
TTGCACTACAATGCAAGCGATATAAATTATCGTTTTTAGGTTGATTTTTTTAGAGTAAAAGTTCTGTTAGTAACAACTAACTTAGTAGTGCTTTTTGATTTTGGTTTTTGTAAAACGCAACGGTTATTTTCATTTATTTTTTAGCACTAAATTATTTTAAGTTAATTTTTGTGTTTTATATGACTAAAGGTAATAAAAAATATAATGACGTTATTTATCAGTAGCTTGTGTTTTTGGTTTGATTATTGAACACATGAATTGACGAGTGATTATTTTATCAACGCATTATGTTTATCTTTAGTACGAGTGCAGAAATAAGCATGATATTCAGGCGGCGATGGGGTCTTAAACTGCTTTTATAAAGAAAATCTGATAATTGACGTTTTTTTGTCCAGATAACCGCCTGAGATGTACTTTTTACCAATATTTTTACTTTATAGTTAATTTGAACATTATCCAGATGTGCTCAAACTTAATAGCTTCTTTAGCCAATAAAGGAAATTAAATCTAACGGTGCAGCAATTATGTGATCAGCCTGCCACGATTGACAATTTTCATCACTGAGAATATATCCCCACTGGGCAACAAAAGTGGTCATTTTTGCACTATTGCCAGCTTGAATATCACGTAAAGCGTCTCCAACATAAAAGCATTGCTGATGATCAACACTCATTTGTTTGCAGGCATATAAAATTGGCGCTGGATCAGGCTTGCGTTTTGTTAACGTGTCACCCGCAACCATAACAGCACATTGACTAAATTCAGGGTAGTGTGGCAATAGCAGTTTAGTTAGCCCTTCAGGTTTGTTGGTGACAATCCCCCAAGGTATTTCATTAGTTTCTAAATGCTGTAGTAATTCTGCTACCCCTGAATAAAGGCAAGTATGCACGGCAATATTTTCTTGGTAGTAATCGAGGAATTGTTTACGTAGTACTTCATAATCGTACTGCTTTATAGCATCACCAAAGCCAAGATTTAGTAAGCCTAAAGCACCATCTGATGCGATAGGTCGATAATCTTGTGCTGCCACTTGTGGTTTACCGTACTGCGATAACACATGATTTAAAGCAGCGCCTAAATCATCTGCTGTATCTAATAATGTACCGTCTAGGTCAAAAAGTACGCTGGCTATATTTTTGGTGTTATGAGTTGAAAGCATAGTATCTCTTTGGATTAAGGTTGACTTGAAGGGATGTTCGCGTTGAGAACAGTTTGTCAACGCGATGATGGCTATTAAAGATTAAACGCGTTGACAACAAAGAATATAGTTAACATCTAATGATGAGATTAACTTATGATTTTCAGTAAAAGGATTATAATGAATACCAGCAGCATCAATACATTTTAAGTCAAATGACTCAGCCCAAGCAATTAACGTTGAGGGGCGAATAAAGCTTTTATGATCATGTGTTCCATCGGGTACCAATTTGAATATTTTCTCTGCAGCCACGATAGCCAGTAAATAAGCTTTCAAAGATTTATTCAATGTTGAGAAAAAAACAAAACCACCTGGCTTAACCATTTGTGCACAGGCACTGATGATTGATTCAGGATCAGGCACATGTTCTAGCATTTCCATACAGGTAACTACATCATAATGTTGTGGTTGCTGCTGAGCTTTTTCTTCTGCAGTTATTTTTTGATAGTCAACATTAACACCTGTTTCCAAAGCATGTAGCTTGGCAACATTTAACGGCTCTTGGCCCATGTCTATCCCGGTAACTTCTGCACCAAGTTGCGCTAAGCTTTCAGCTAAAATTCCACCTCCGCAACCAACATCAATTATTTTTTTAGCAAATATATCGCCAACATGCTGACAAATAAACTGACGGCGAAGCGGGTTTATTTGATGTAATGGCTTAAAATCACCATCTAGTTCCCACCATTGGCTGGCAACTTGTTCAAACTTTGCAATTTCGTCGGGGTTAACATTTAAGTTGTTAGACATAGATATTTATCATTGTTGGTTTACTTATATTTCAGATTCTAAACCAATATTTACGACAAGCCTAGTAGCAAGATGAATTCACTGTAAATAAAGCTTTTATCTTTGTTTAAATAGCTTGAGCCAATTTATATAACCGTAAAGTACTGGTTTAATGTTGACTAAATAGTACCGATAAAACGATGTTGATAGCTTAAATTGTCACTTAAAAATGACATGTGATTAAAATGCATACAGCTATCCACATCAAGCTGATCTGTATGTAATAATAATTCAACAAATACCTTTTAAATCATATCTGTATTGTATAAACACTTTATATCTAGCATTTACTTGAAACTTTAGCTTTTTAACGGCAGAATTAAGCAAAATAAAGCGGTAGGGCATGAGAAATATTTATGCTAGTATGCCGTGTTAATTAAAAATAATAATTTCGAAATTTTCTGAATTAGATTTACGTTAAGGGATACCATCAATTTATGACCGATTTGGCGAATAATATTGCTCCTGTCAATATTGAGGATGAGCTAAAAAGCTCCTATTTAGATTACGCAATGAGCGTTATCGTAGGTCGTGCACTACCAGATGTGCGTGATGGATTAAAACCAGTGCATCGTCGCGTACTTTTTGCGATGAATGTTTTAGGTAACGACTTTAATAAGCCGTATAAAAAGTCAGCACGTGTTGTTGGTGATGTAATAGGTAAGTATCACCCGCATGGTGATACGGCTGTGTACGATACAATTGTACGTATGGCCCAAGACTTCTCATTACGCTATATGCTGGTTGATGGTCAAGGTAACTTTGGTTCTGTTGATGGTGATTCAGCAGCAGCAATGCGTTATACCGAAATTAGAATGTCGAAAATCGCTCATTCAATTTTAGCCGACTTAGATAAAGAAACTGTTGATTACGTGCCTAACTACGACGGTACGGAAATGATACCAGCAGTTATGCCAACACGTATTCCTAACCTTTTGGTTAATGGTACTTCTGGTATTGCCGTTGGTATGGCGACAAACATTCCACCACATAACCTTACAGAGGTTATTAATGGCTGTTTAGCGGTAATAGAGAATGGCGATATAAGCTTTGAAGAGCTTTTAGAGTTAATTCCAGGACCTGATTTCCCAACTGCGGGTATTATCAGTGGTCGTGCTGGTATACAAGAAGCTTATCTTACCGGTCGTGGTAAAATTAAAATTCGTGCGCGCGCTAGAATTGAAGTCGATGAAAAATCGGGTAAAGAAACAATTGTAGTGTTCGAATTGCCTTATCAAGTTAACAAAGCCCGTTTGATTGAAAAAATGGCTGACTTGGTAAAAGAAAAACGCTTAGAAGGCATTTCTGCCTTACGTGATGAGTCTGATAAAGACGGTATGCGTATGGTAATTGAAGTGAAACGTGGTGAAGTAGGCGAGGTTATTTTAAATAACTTGTATAAGCTTACCCAAATGCAAGTTTCGTTTGGTTTGAATATGGTGGCATTAACTAACGGCCAACCTAAATTATTCAGCTTACGTGAAATGCTTGATGCCTTTATATTGCATCGCCGTGAAGTAGTAACACGTAGAACAATCTTTGAATTACGTAAAGCACGTGAACGCGCGCATTTACTTGAAGGTTTGTCGATAGCGCTTTCTAATATTGACCCGATTATCGCGTTAATTAAGAACTCACCAACACCTAGTGAAGCGAAAGAGCAATTACTCGCACAAGGTTGGGACTTAGGTCTGGTTTCTGACATGCTAGCTGCTGCTGGTGATGATGCCGCTCGCCCTGAATGGGTAGAAGAAGAGTTTGGTATTCGTGATGGACAATATTTCTTAACACCACCACAAGCGCAAGCTATTCTAGATTTACGTTTACATAAGTTAACAGGTCTAGAACACGAAAAAATCTTAAGTGAATACAAAGCATTATTAGAAGTTATTGCTGAATTACTTCATATTTTAGCGACACCTGCACGTTTAATGGAAGTTATTCGTGAAGAGCTGGAAGCTATTCGTGATGAATTTGGTGATGAGCGTCGTACTGAAATTACAAATGCTTCACATGATTTATCAATGGAAGACTTAATCACTGAAGAAGATGTAGTGGTTACACTTTCACATGAAGGTTATGTTAAGTATCAAATATTAAGTGATTACCAAGCACAACGACGTGGTGGTAAAGGTAAAGCCGCAACTAAGATGAAAGAAGAAGATTTCATTGAGCGTTTACTTATTGCTAATACCCACGATACCATTTTATGTTTCTCAGACCGCGGTAAACTTTATTGGTTGAAAGTATTCCAGTTACCTTTAGCTAGTAGAACAGCACGTGGACGACCAATAGTAAATATTTTACCGCTTGAAGAGGGTGAACGTATTACTGCTATTTTACCGGTACGTGAATATGAAGAAGATAAATTTATAATCATGGCTACTGCTTCTGGTACTGTTAAGAAAACTGCTTTAACAGCTTATAAAAACCAACGAGCTAACGGTATTATTGCCTTAAACTTGCGTGATGACGATACCTTAATTGGTGTTGATATTACCGATGGTGAGAATGACATTATGTTGTTCTCAGATGCAGGTAAAGTTGTACGTTTTAACGAAAAGAGACGCGACAGCGAAACAGGCGAAATAAAAGTTGACCCAGAAACGGGTGAGCAATTATGGGCTTTAAAACCTATTGGACGTACAGGTACCGGTGTTCGTGGTATTAAGTTAGAGGGCGATCAGAAGGTTGTATCTTTAATTGTACCGAAAAACGATGGACCAATATTAACCATTACTGAAAATGGTTACGGTAAGCGCACAGCGTTGGATGAATACCCTGCGAAAAGTCGAGCGACTAAAGGTGTTGTTTCAATTAAAGTAAGCGAACGTAACGGGCCAGTAGTTGGTGCAGTTCAAGTTGAAGAACAAGACGAAATAATGTTGATCACCGATAACGGTACGCTAGTTCGTACTCGTGTTGGCGAAGTTAGCGTTATTGGTCGTAATACTCAAGGTGTTCGTATTATTCGTACTATTGAAGGGGAACATGTTGTTGCCTTACAACGTATTGATGAAATTGAAGAAGTTGAAACTTACGAACTAGACGAGAATGGTGAGCCTATGTTGACTCAAGCAGTAGAGGGTGAGCAAGTTGATACACCTGAATCTAGCGAGAGTGAAGGTGAAGATTCAGCACTCGATAATGACGATACTCAAGAGTAACCGTTATTAATTTAAGGAAGGCGGTTATTACCGCCTTTTTTTATGAGTAAAATTTGATATAAAAGTTATATCAAAGTTGATTTTTGAATTGATGATAACGATTAAACAGGTATGCTAGTGACCTTAAAATTTTCATTGAAACAACGAAAGTCGTTGTTTCAATACAAGGCATAAAATTTAATTAATGAGATTAACTTTTCTCGTAAGAGTTTACTCATTTTAATTACTATCGGGCGATAAGATAAATTAAAGAAAGGTGAAGTATTAGATGTCTACTGTTTACAATTTTTGCGCAGGCCCTGCAATGTTGCCTGTTGATGTGATGAAAAAAGCGCAAAATGAATTTTTGAATTTTGCCGGTACTGGTAGCTCCGTGATGGAATTGAGTCACCGAAGTAAAGAGTTTATTACGGTTGCGGATAAAGCCGAAGCCGACTTACGCACCTTAATGTCGATTCCAGACAATTATAAAGTATTATTTTGCCATGGCGGTGGACGCGGTCAGTTTTCTGCTGTGGCGTTAAACCTATTAGGCGATAATAAATGTGCCGATTATATCGTAACGGGTGCTTGGTCTAAGTCAGCAGCTGAAGAGGCAAGCCATTATGGCAATATAAATGTTATCAATGTAGTGGATAATATTAATGGTACTCAAAGCGTAAAAGCCAGCACTGAATGGCCGATGAGTAAAGATGCTGCTTATGTACATTATTGCCCAAATGAAACCGTCGATGGAATCGAGATTTTTGACGTTCCTAACACCGGTGATATTCCATTAATAGCAGATATGTCATCAACTATTTTATCCCGTGAATTTGATGTAAGTAAGTTTGGTTTAATCTACGCAGGTGCGCAAAAAAATATTGGACCTTCTGGTTTAACGCTAGTTATTGTGCGTGATGACTTGCTGGGTAATGCTCATATAGATACACCTTCTATTATGAATTACCAAGTATTGGCTGATAACGGTTCAATGTATAACACCCCTCCAACGTATGCATGGTATTTAGCAGGGTTAGTTTTTGACTGGTTACTCGCTAAAGGTGGTGTTAGTGCCATAGCGGATATTAATCAACAAAAAGCACAGTTACTTTATCAATATATTGATCAAAGCACTTTTTATACAAACTCCATTGTTCCCACAAATAGAAGTTTGATGAATATTCCTTTTTGGTTAACTGATGACAGTTTGTCTGCTGATTTTGTCAAGCAGGCTGAATCACAAGGTTTAACTGCACTTAAAGGTCATCGTATGGTGGGCGGAATGCGTGCCAGTATTTATAACGCTATGCCAATAGAGGGCGTACAAGCGTTAATTGATTTTATGAAAAAATTTGCAGCAGAGGCTAAATAACATGGAACAACTAACACTAGATCCGATTGATAAAATTAATGGTGAAATATTCTTACCAGGTTCAAAGAGCTTATCTAATCGTGCATTGTTAATAGCAGCGCTTGCTAAGGGTGAAACTAAAATCACCAACTTGTTAGTCAGTGACGACATTAACTATATGTTAGCGGCACTAAAAACTTTAGGTGTTCAATTTACCTTAAGCGAATGTGGCACAGAGTGCACCGTTATCGGTAATAATGGCTTTTTTAATACTAGCGAGTCACTGGAGTTATATCTTGGTAATGCGGGCACCGCTATGCGTCCACTATGTGCTGCACTTGCCGCAAGCAAAGGTGACTTTGTATTAACTGGCGAGCCAAGAATGAAAGAAAGACCTATTGGTCATTTAGTCGATGCATTAGCCCAGCTCAATGCAGATATTGAATACATGGAAAACAAAGATTACCCGCCAGTAAAAATTAAAGGTAAAGAGCTAACTGGCAGTACAGTCAGCATTGATGGTTCAATTTCAAGTCAGTTTTTAACCGCTATTTTGATGGTATCTCCATTACTCAAAACTGATACTAACATAGAGATTGAAGGTGAATTAGTTTCTAAGCCTTATATTGATATTACGTTAGATATTATGGCTAGATTTGG
The DNA here is from genome assembly GCF_014077595.1 of Colwellia sp. 6M3. NCBI lineage: Bacteria > Pseudomonadati > Pseudomonadota > Gammaproteobacteria > Alteromonadales > Colwelliaceae > Colwellia > Colwellia sp. 6M3. Next base: position 7,148 of record NZ_JACGWF010000100.1, read on the forward strand.
TGTCACAGTAGAAAATAACGATTATCAATCTTTTACTGTTAAAGGCAATCAGTCTTATCAAGCGGTTGATAAATATATGGTAGAGGGCGATGCATCGTCTGCATCATACTTCTTAGCTGCTGGTGCAATTAAAGGTGGAGAAATCACGGTTCACGGGGTTGGTAAGTTAAGTGTACAGGGTGATAAGCACTTTGCTGATGTACTTGAGAAAATGGGCGCAGAAGTTATTTGGAATGACGAGTCTATTACGGTCATTGGTAAGCCACTTACCGCTGTTGATATGGATATGAACCATATTCCAGATGCTGCTATGACTATTGCAACAACGGCGCTTTTTGCTACTGGCACAACCACCATTCGAAATATCTACAATTGGCGAGTGAAAGAAACAGACCGTTTAACGGCTATGGCAACAGAGTTAAGAAAAGTCGGCGCTGAAGTTGTTGAGGGCGAAGATTATATTTCAATAACCCCACCAGCAGTTTTGAAACATGCAGAAATTGATACTTATAATGATCATCGAGTGGCTATGTGTTTTTCGCTTGTTGCATTAAGTGACACACCGGTAACCATAAATGATCCAAAATGTACGGCTAAAACATTTCCTGATTATTTTGAAAAGTTATCGACGGTTTCATTTTAAAAAATGTTACATAATAATTTATAACGCGATTTTGAACTGTAAATCCCGTATAATGCCGCCGATTTTCGACTTTAGGAGATAAATAAATGCAGGAAAGCATTCCAGTCATCACTATAGATGGTCCTAGTGGTGCCGGTAAAGGAACAGTAGCCCGTATTGTTGCAGAGCAACTCGGTTGGCACTTATTGGATAGTGGCGCAATTTATCGCGTTTTAGCTGTTGCAGCCCAACACCACAATATTAGTGTTGAAGATGAAGAGTCATTGTTGCCAGTAGCAGCACACCTTGATGTTCAGTTTCAAATATCTACTGTAGGTGAAGGTAGCGTTATTTTAGAAGGCGAAGATGTTTCAAACGCCATACGCACAGAAGAAATTGGTGCGCTAGCATCAAAAGTAGCCGCGTTTCCACGTGTTCGAGAAGCATTATTGAGACGCCAACGTGCTTTCAAGGTTACACCTGGCTTAGTTGCCGATGGTCGTGACATGGGTACCGTTGTATTTGCTGATGCACCCGTTAAAGTTTTTCTAACGGCCAGTGCAGAAGAAAGAGCACAAAGAAGATTTAATCAGTTGAAAGGCAAGGGCTTTGATGTTAAAATCGGGCGCCTTTTGGATGACATACGTCTAAGAGATGAGCGAGATCAAAACCGCAAGGTGGCGCCGCTTGTCCCTGCAGAAGGTGCATTAATTGTTGATTCTACTGAACTTTCTATTGAAGAAGTGGTTGGTAAAATCCTTTCATTTAGTAATGAAAAATTAATGTAAGCTGAAAATTAACCTTATGCCTACTGTACGGATGCACTGGGCAATTATTTAATTACCCCATGAAACAATGACGTTGACTGGATTAATAACTGAGTTTATATATAAGTTATGACTGAAAATTTTGCACAACTTTTTGAAGAAAGTTTAAAAACAATCGAAACACGCCCTGGTTCAATCATCAAAGGGACTGTAGTTGCCATCACAAAAGACAACGTTTTAGTAGACGCTGGCTTAAAATCTGAATCTGTTATTTCAATTGACCAATTCAAAAGCCTTACGGGTGAAGTTGAAGTGTCTGTTGGTGATGAAGTAGATGTGTCACTTAAAGCTACAGATGATGGTTTCGGTGAAACTATTCTATCTCGTGATGACGCAAAACGTCATGAAGCATGGCAAGTGCTTGAAAAAGCTTATGAAGAAAAAGAAACTATTATCGGTGTTATCAACGGTAAAGTTAAAGGTGGTTTCACAGTTGAAGTTAGCAATATTCGTGCTTTCTTACCTGGTTCATTAGTAGATGTACGTCCTATTCGTGACACTACTCACCTTGAAGGTAAAGATTTAGAATTTAAAGTTATTAAGCTTGATCAAAAGCGTAATAACGTTGTTGTATCTCGTCGTGCTGTTATCGAATCAGAAAGCAGTGTTGAACGTGATGAACTTCTTGCTTCTCTTGCTGAAGGCATTGAAGTTAAAGGTATTGTTAAGAACCTTACTGACTACGGTGCATTCGTAGATTTAGGCGGCATTGACGGTCTACTTCACATTACAGATATGGCTTGGAAACGTGTTAAGCACCCAAGCGAAATCGTAAATGTTGGTGATGAAATTCAAGTTAAAGTATTGAAATTCGATCGTGAACGTACTCGTGTTTCATTAGGTATGAAGCAGTTAGGCGAAGATCCATGGGTTGCTATCGCTAAACGTTACCCTGAAGGCGCTAAGCTTACAGGTCGCGTAACTAACTTAACTGACTACGGTTGTTTCGTTGAGATCCAAGAAGGCGTTGAAGGTCTTGTTCACGTTTCTGAAATGGATTGGACTAACAAAAACATCCACCCATCTAAAGTTGTTAACTTAGGTGACACAGTTGAAGTTATGGTTCTAGAGATTGACGAAGAACGTCGTCGTATTTCTCTTGGTCTTAAGCAATGTATCCCGAACCCTTGGGAAGAGTTTGCTAAGAACTTCAACAAAGGTGATAAAGTATCAGGTAAGATCAAGTCAATCACTGACTTTGGTATCTTTATTGGTCTTGACGGCGGTATTGACGGTCTTGTTCACTTATCTGACATTTCATGGGCTGGCGGTGAAGAAGCTGTTCGTGAATACAAGAAAGGTGATGAAATCTCAGCTGTAGTACTTCAAGTTGACCCTGAGCGTGAACGTATTTCTTTAGGTGTTAAACAAACTGAAGATGATCCGTTTAATCAATACCTTGCAGATAACAAAAAAGGTGCTATTGTTACAGGTAAGGTTATTGAAGTAGATGCTAAAGGCGCTAAAATTGAATTAGCCGAAGGCGTTGAAGGTTACCTTCGTGTTGCTGATATTTCACGTGAACGTATTGAAGATGCGACTACTGAATTATCTGTTGATGACAGCGTTGAAACTAAGTTTGTTGGTGTTGATCGTAAGAACCGCACTATCAGCTTATCAATCAAAGCTAAAGATCAAGCAGACGAGCGTGAAGCGATGGATACATTGAACCAAGCTCCAGAAGAAGATTCTGGTCTAAGTGCAATGGCTGAAGCGTTTAAAAACGCTAAACTTTAATTCATAGCAATACCAAGTGAAGAAGAACTGCATTTAAGCAGTTCTTCTTAAATGTTTAAATCCGATGGCGCGAAGCTATAGTGAACACTGGAGGTCAAATGACCAAATCAGAACTCATTGAAAGATTAGCAGATAAATTAAATCATTTAGCTGCGAAAGATGTTGAACAAGCTATTAAAGAAATTCTTGAAATGATGGCGCATACCTTGTCAAAAGGTGAGCGTATTGAAATTAGAGGTTTTGGCAGTTTTTCGTTGCATTATCGTGCTCCTCGCGTAGGACGGAATCCTAAAACTGGCGAGTCTGTAGAACTTGACGGAAAATATGTTCCACATTTTAAACCTGGTAAAGAATTACGTGAAAGAGTAAATCTTTCAATCGCGTAATTGCAGAATTAATGAATAAACGGCATGCTATGAGCATGCCTTTTTTTTGTGTTGCTTTGGATGAACTACTATGCGTCTTTATATTACCGTTATACTATTTCTTATTTTACTTGCCGTCGCGTTTATTTTTGGTAGTCAAAATGATCAAATGCTTACGCTAAATTATTTGATTGCAAAAACAAATATCTCTGTTGCCACAGCCGTTGGACTATTTACCGCAATCGGTTTTGTTCTAGGCTTATTATTTGTTTTATTTTGGAAGCTATTGAGTATGGTTAAACCCAATAAAAAAAATCAAACGTTAACAAGTAAGAAGTCTTAGTATGCTAGGATTATTATTCTTATTGTTACCTGTTGCTATGGGGTACGGTTGGTTTATGGGGCGCAACAGCGTTAAACAAAACAATCATTCTGCAACGCAAGAACTCTCTATAAAATACTCTACAGGACTAAATTACTTATTTTCAAATCAACAAGATAAAGCGATTGACTATCTTCTTGAAGCATTGAAAGTAGAAGATGATACTGTTGAAGCTCACTTTGCCATGGCAAACCTCTTTAGGCGCCGTGGAGAGCTTGATAGAGCATTAAAAGTACATGAACATTTAGTACGCCAAAAGCACTTACCTAACAGTGCGAAACAACAAGCTGTGTTTGAGCTTGCAAAAGATTTTCTCAGTGCTGGTCTTTACGATCGTGCTGAAGATATGTTCCATAAGTTATTAAAATCTAAAATCTACGGTTTAAAGTCTTTAACTTCTTTAATGCAGATTTATCAATCTACCAAAGACTGGAAGCAAGGTATTGCACTTAAAAAAGCCATTGCTAAAACCCGTGATACCAAACTTTTACACACGTTAGCAAATTTTTATTGTGAACTTGCGACCATAGCTTTAGCTAAAGATGAATTTATCGAAGTTATTGAGCTTCTAGATAATGCCTTAAGTCATGATCCAAACTCTTCTCGTGCAAATTGGTTGATGGCGCAAATTTATGAAAACCACCAACAGTACGAAGAAGCATGCCAATGCTACAAAGCTATCTATGAACAAGACAAAGAGTTTTTTCCTGACGTAATTGAGAAAATGTTTACTTGTTATCAGGCACTTAATGCTGAGAAAGAGTTTTTCAAATTTATTAGAAAAGTTTACGAAGAAACGGGTAGTACTAGTGCGTTAATTAAGTACTTATCTCATATTGAGCAAGCAAAAGGCGGCAGCCACGCAAAAACTTTTATATTAACTGCGTTAAAGCGTCGACCGACCATTCGTGGTTTCAAACATTTTGTAAAAATGCAAATGGGTGATAACCAATCTGAAAATACAGCAGATAACCTTGAAGTCATTCGTGAGCTAGTTACAGCCTACTTAAATGTTAAGCACCGCTATAGCTGTAGAACTTGTGGTTTTAACTCAAGTACTCACTATTGGTCATGTCCTTCTTGTCATGACTGGGAGCAGTTGAAACCTATTCGTGGATTAGATGGTGAATAACTCAGCTAAATAATCACATAGCTGTATTAATAAATTATATAAAGCCTGTTTTCTGCAGGCTTTTTGACGCAAAGAGCGTTGTATTATTAAAAATTAATTATTGAGGAAAAGCGCATGAGAGATGCAAAAGTTGTCGTAGCCTTAGATTTTGATAACAAAGATGAGGCATTATCTTTCGTAGACAAAATTCAACCGAGTGATTGCCGCTTAAAAGTTGGCAAAGAAATGTTTACTCATTTTGGTCCTGATTTTGTAAAAGCACTGGTAGAACGTGGTTTTGATGTTTTTCTTGATTTAAAATTTCATGATATTCCCAATACGGTTGCTAAGGCGGTTGCTGCCTCTGCAGAACTAGGAGTGTGGATGGTTAATGTACATGCTTCTGGTGGCCTTAAAATGATGGAAAAGGCAAAAGAAGCCTTATTACCTTACGGAGACAAAGCACCGCTTTTAATTGCGGTTACTGTGTTAACGAGTATGGGAGAAGAGGATCTTGCGGGTATAGGCATAACTAAGTCTCCGGCTGAGCACGTAAAACACTTAGCTTCGTTAACTAAGCAAGCAGGTTTAGACGGCGTAGTTTGTTCAGCAATGGAAGCGGAGTCATTAAAACAACTGCTAGGTAAAGAGTTTAAGCTTGTTACACCTGGTATTCGCCCAGAAGGGAGTAATGCAGACGATCAAAAGCGCATTATGACGCCTCGTCAAGCCGTAGATGTTGGTGTTGATTACTTAGTTATTGGCCGACCAATCACCAAAGCTGCAAACCCACATGCCGTATTACAAGAAATTAACCATTCAATTAGTTAGGATCAACTAGCAAATAGAACTTTATATGCGCTTAATTTGACAAATCTCGACAAGACTTCTAAACCTAATGCAGTGAATTATTATCTACGATAATTCACTTATAAGGAAATTAACTCTATTTAGAAGGAAAGTTACATGAAAAATAACATCTATTACGCTCTTATAATTTTATTTACAGTATTATCAATGCCACTGCGTGCTGCTGGGTTTGACGAAGTTGCAGCGGTTGTATCTACTACAGAAGTTCATGTGGTTGATATCAATCTTGCTGATATTGAAACCCTAGCTTTGTTAAAAGGTGTTGGAGAAAAAAGAGCCAAAGCAATCGTCGCTTATCGTGAATCAAATGGACAATTTAATTCTGTTGATGATTTACTTAATGTTAAAGGCGTGGGAGAGCATACATTACAACTAAATAAAGGAAGAATTAAGTTGTAATCTTAGTAGCTTTGCGACATTAGTTATGTAAATCATTGCTACTTTTTTCATGAATTAAGTGTAACTAGGAAATAATATAAATTTTATTTCCTGAATTAATTGGTTATTACTTTAAAAAGTAGATTTATAAAGCGTCAGTCAAT
>NZ_JACGWF010000052.1:0-29340 GCF_014077595.1 Colwellia sp. 6M3
TCCAATCTGTACCGACAGTGTCAGGCATGGAAGTTACTTTTAAGTCAAATTCTAAAGTAGTGCCTGCTGGAGTATCAAAAGCAACACCATCTACTGCATCACGGGCATTGAAACCCATAACAGCACCTGCCGTGCCATTGTTGATGACGAATTGAGCAACCATACCGTGGTCACCATCTGTAATAATTACAGGTGGAGCACTATCAGTGCTCTCCCAAACTGGCCAAAGTGGGTTGTCCATCTCTTCATAAACCACTAATGCAGGTCCCTCAACTGCAGCTTCACCAACCGTAATGGTAAAGGTTTGCATAGTTTCATCAGTACCGTCAGTTACTGTTAAGGTGATATCTGTAGCAGCTACATCGCCTGAAGCAGGTGTTCCAGATAATACGCCTGTTGTCTCATCAAATGTTAACCAAGAAAGCGCTCCTGGAATGGTTGTTGACATGGTTAACATATCATTGTCAGTATCAGTTGCTATTAATGTATAAGTATAGGCTTCACCAACCGTTGCACTTATTATTGCTGTACTAGTAATCACAGGGGCATTATTTTCTGCAACTGGTATGGTTACCGTAATAGTAAAAGATTGCGTTACCTCAGCAGTGCCATCGCTAACCGTTAATGTTATTGCATGGTCGCCTGAGTCGCTTTGAGCCGGTGTACCGCTTAATACGCCAGTTGCGCTGTCAAAAGAAAGCCAAGCAGGTAGAGAAGAGGCTGTTGATGTTAATGCGTCACCGTCGGCATCACTTGAAACTAACGTATATGAATATAGAGAGCCTGCGACAACCGTATTCATCCCTGTGCTTGAAATTACGGGTGCTGAGTTTACGACTGGTTCCGGATCTTTTTTTGAATCTGAACCACCACAAGCACTAAGTGCTAAACCCAGACTTAAGGTGATAATTGATTTAACAAATTTACTATTTGATTTATTCATTTGTTTTCCCCAAAAATGAATAGAAGATTTCCTATGATTAACAAAATACACGTTATAAAGTTGTATTTGCATGATTAATATAGAAAATCTTGATTATTGTTAGTGTAGTTATAATTTTAAATAGCGAGGTCAAGTTTTTCTCATTGCAAAATCACAAGAGCAAAATACTTTAACTAGTGCCAAAATTTACAGTACAGTAATTAACCACTATAACCATGGGGATTCGGTGAAGGGGTATATTTATCTAGATGAAATGGTGAAGCGTTACATAAATGGGTTGATATGAAAGTTAGTCGTATTACCCTGAAGAATTTGTGCTTTGTCTGAGCTAAATATACAGGTTAGTTCTATGCTAATGCACAGACAAGGTAGGAAGGTTAAGGCCATTTTTCTTAAATTGAGCCGCTTACCTTTATTTTTAATTATTAAGCTAGATTAAATTTACTATGCTAACTTTATAGGTACGGGATACTTTAATGCACTTATTACAAATAGTGTTTGACGTAAATGATAAGCGTTGTAGCTGTATGTTATACCAATAAGGATTTCTTATTTGAGCCGGATTAATTTTATAGTTTTATTGTTCGAATTTTTCAGCAAAAAAATCACACTATACGCATTATTTATGCTGTTATCTTTTCATTCACAAGCAGAAAGTGAATCATTAAAAGTTCGTATTGTCACTGAGCACTTAGCGCCGTTTCAAATCAGTGATAACTATGAGCTAATTGGTGGTATTGTTGCCATTGAAGTACAACAACTAATCAATAAAATTTTACCTGAAAATAAGATAGAAGTTTTACCTTGGGCTAGGGCATTTCAAATTGCATCAGAAAGGCCTAATACCATTATATTTTCTTTAGTTAGAACACCAGAGCGTGAAAATAAATTTATTTGGATTGGTAAGGTAGCTCACGTACCTATGGAGCTTATTACTTTAAAGAGTAGTAAATTACAGACTATTAAAACTCTAGCAGAACTAAGTGATGTTCAAATTGGCGTTAAGCGACTTGATGCCGTTACCATATGGCTTGCAAGCCAAGGTCTTCAGTTTGATAAAGAGTTAGTTGAAATTGTTAATACATATACCACCATGCAGATGTTAGAAAAAGGCCGAATCGATGTTATTCCGTCAACCCAACAGGTGATTGAATTTTACTGTAAAGAAACTGGGTGTAAAACCTCTGACTTTAAAACGATTTATACCTTAAAAAAATTATCAGAAGAATTTTATCTAGCAGTAAGCCTGGGCACTGACGAAAATTTAGTAAAACGACTCAGAGCTGAATTTCCACTGTTAGATTTACCCATTCAGTAAAAACCTGTCTATTTATAGTTTTTATCAAACCAAGTGAGATACATATTTATCAGTTATATGCTGAAACTTAGCACTAATATCCATTTTAGTGCTAAGTTTATCGGGGTGATTTTTACTTACTTCAAGCAAGCGAATTTCAGTAATACAAAGGTTGAAGTTAATCAATCTTAGTTCATGCTTTGTTCATTAGCCTAAAATTTAGCCCCAACCCATAGCCAAACTTTGTCAGTATCAACGTTACCTGCAGCTGAATCACCTGCTGAATAAGCCGCGTACTTTATACCTGCACTATAATTATTCGCGAATTTTTTCGTATAAACTGCATTAATTTCACTGCCTAAATCGTCAACAGTATCGGTTGATTCATCAGCACTGTAATCATGAACTGTTACAGTCCAACCACCGCCGAATGCTTTGCCTGATACAGAAACATAAAGATCAACCAAACCTTCTTTAGGTGTGCCTAAAAACATATCTGCCCAACCATTGAATTTATGTAATGTTGCGAGTGGTGTTGAAAATCCGTACATTGCTTCATCACTGCCCAGTACCTCTGCACCTAATTTAAGGGTTAGCGTATCAAAACTGTATCCACCTTGAATGGCCATATAACTTGCGGAGTAGTCGGTTCCACCGCTTTCTGAATCTTGAGTAGCAAATTCTGCTGAATATGAAAAATTGTCTTTTTTACCGTTAAAACTCACACCGAAAGTATCTAAGCTGTTAGCCGTTCCTTCATCAATCTCTAAAAGGTAGCTGTAAGCTGTTAGTTTGCCGTAACTTGTTTTGTAGGCGATGTTAAGTAAATGATCTTTCGAATCAAAATCTTTTTCATCGGAAAAAATACGATTACGTTTATTAATGTAGCTATAGCTCATTTTTACCTTTTCTAAGGCTGCATAAGTTATAGTTGCTGCATCAAAAGTTTGTCTATCTTGACGCCATCCTACATGCCCTACATAACGATGGTTATCTAAGGTGATTACTTGGCGACCTACTTTTGCGGTTATCCCATCTTTTTTGTATTGTACATAAGCTTGGTCTAATTCAGTCGTTTCTGGATCGGCAATAACAGAATATTCAGTATTATTTCCAACGGTATCGTTATAGCTGTTAACACCCGCTACTTGGCGTGAGTCTTCAAATTCAATAACAGCGGTAAAATCATTGTAGCTAGCAGTTGTGTAATTTAGGCGAGTTCTTAGTGTTAACGCCGAGGCATCTTTTTTAGCATTGTCTTGATCAACCGCTTCATAGCGCAAGTTTAAATCTATAGTGGCTTTAGCGTCAGTCTCGCTATTTGCGTTTGCTGAAACACTTGTACTGGCTAATAAAATCAGTGCAGTAAGTTTTGAGAGTTTATGAACTGTTTGCATGGTTTGTCCCTTAAAGTTTTTTAAATAAGTTTTATAATTTTTAAATTTAGCTAAATGTATTAAGCAACACTGGGCGCTTTTTGTTTTGTTTGCGTTTTATCAGTTTTTTTGGTCGACTCAGATGTGGGAATAGCTTCAACTTTTCTTTGTTTTTCATACAAAAAAGTTAAAACAGCTGAGCGCAAACGGTTATATTCAACATCTTCTGCTAGTGCTAAACGGTTTCTTGGATGAGGTAAGTTGACGTCTAATATTTCGCCTATTGTCGCTGCTGGTCCGTTGGTCATCATGACAATGCGATCTGACAATAAAACCGCTTCATCTACGTCATGGGTGATCATGATGACGGTGTTATTTAGCTTTTGTTGAATTTCCATTAATGAGTCTTGCATATGAGCTCGCGTTAAAGCGTCGAGGGCACCAAAGGGTTCATCCATTAAAAGGATTTCGGGTTTCATTGCTAAGGCTCTGGCAATACCAATACGTTGTTTCATACCGCCTGAAATTTCATCAGGACGCTTGTCTTTTGCATGATCCATATGAACTAAACGTAAGTTATGTTCAATCCATTCTTTCATTTCGGCTGGCGACATTTTATTTTTAAATACTTGTTTTACTGCTAATTCAATATTTTGATAGGCGGTTAACCAAGGCAATAATGAATGGTTTTGAAAAACAACGGCACGTTCAGGGCCGGGTTCTGTCACTTCTTTGTTATTTAATAACACGCCGCCTAATGTTGCTCTGTGCAAACAGGCAACAATATTTAATACGGTAGATTTACCACAACCTGAATGGCCAATAAGTGAAATGAATTCGCCTTTTTTGATTTGTAAGTCAACACCCTTTAGCGCGGTAAAGTCGCCTTTAGGGGTTGGAAATACCATATCTACTTTACTGATGTCTAAAATAATACTCATGTGATTTCCTTAATCCTTTATTGGCTATAGTTGTGCGCTTGATTTGTCCCAAGACAACATTCTTTGAAGTTGCAGCATGGTTCTGTCAAGCAGGTAGCCAATAAGGCCAATCGTTAATACTGCGGTCATAATGCGACTCAGCGATTGCGAGCTGCCGTTTTGAAACTCATCCCAAACGAACTTTCCTAGCCCTGGATTTTGTGCCAGCATTTCAGCCGCAATCAGTACCATCCAAGCAATGCCTAATGACATTCTCATACCCGTAAAAATGGCAGGAATGGAAGCCGGTAGAACAATCTTTTGAATATGTACGTGTTTAGGCAGGCTTAACACTTTAGAGACATTCACCCAGTCTTGGTTCATTGAAGCCACACCAAAAGAGGTGTTGATAACCATGGGCCAAAGACTACATAGGGTTACTGTAATTAAAGAGGTGATAAATGATTTAGCAAACATAGGGTCAGGAGATACATAAAGCGCACTGACCACCATGGTTACTATGGGTAACCATGCCAAGGGTGATACAGGTTTAAATATCTGTATTATGGGATTTATAGCCGTGTTGAGCGTTTTACTTAAACCAATGGCAATACCCAACGGAATAGCAATAATAGCAGCCACTAAAAATCCACTTATTACGGTAACTAAACTGGTAAATATTTGGTCTAAAAATGTTTCTTTACCGGTATAAGTTCGTACTTTGGGTTGATAGTTGGGATCTTTTTCCATGCGCACTTTATTTCGTTCGTCTTGGCGAATATAAAAAGCGTCTTCTTTGTCGCGTTCAGCATTATGCTCATCAATTAAATTGACCACTTGAGTAGCCACAGCACTGGGTCCAGGGAATTTACCGAGTGAAGTATCAATGTTACTAGCCGTAAACGACCATAGCAGCATAAAGCAGAAGATACCGAGCAAAGGTAATATTAACGCTTGTGTCTTTTCTGAAATAAAGGACAGGATCATTTTGTTATTACTCATTGGCGCAATACCTAGTGCTTTTTTACTAATTACAGCAGTCATTTTATTCTCCTTTATGCGCTACCTATTTATGGGTAGCACATTACTACTTACTAACGTTCGGTCTGAAATACGACAAGGTTCTAAAGTTTGTCACCAGCTTTTAAGCCAATTTTAAACTTGTTGATATAGGCGTTTGGCTGTGTCCCGTCATAAACAATATTGTCAATAAAGTGTTTTTGAGGAGCACGGAAACCATCCTCTCCGACTAAGTCTGAAAAGTCGCTTTTAGATAATATTTTGTCATCAACTAATGATTGCGCTGCAGCCATGTATATATCAGGTCGGTAAACTTTTGCGGCAATATCTTTGTACCAACTGTCAGGTTTGTCATCGCTTATTTGTCCCCAACGACGCATTTGTGTTAAATACCAAATGGCATCAGAGTAGAAAGGGTAGGTGGCGTTGTAACGAAAAAACACGTTGAAGTCAGGGACTGAACGTACATCGCCTTTTTCATACTCGAAAGTCCCTGTCATGCTGTTTGCGATAACGTCGTAATCGGCTCCAACATAGTTCGATTGAGATAAAATTTTCACCGCTTCTGGACGGTTAGCATTATTGTTGTCGTCTAACCACTTAGCTGCACGTATCAATGCACGTGTTAAACGAATAGTGGTATTTGGGTATTTCTCAGCAAAAACTTTAGTTATACCAAATACTTTTTCGGGATTGTTTTTCCAAATTTCATAATCGGTAACAACCGGTACACCAATACCTTTAAAAACGGCTTGCTGGTTCCAAGGTTCACCTACACAATATCCATAAATAGTGCCGGCTTCCATTGTGGCTGGCATTTGTGGTGGAGGCGTTACTGACAACAGCACTTGCGCGTCAATTTTTCCTGATGTATCACCTTTATGCGGGGCGTAGAATCCTGGGTGAATATCACCAGCCGCTAACCAATAGCGTAACTCATAGTTATGTGTTGACACGGGAAATACCATGCCCATGTTGAAAGGTTTACCTTCATCAATATACTTTTCTACAACCGGTTTTAAGGCATCAGCTTTAATCGGGTGAACTGGTCTTCCATCGGCTTGCTTAGGAATGTTGACCTTCATTTGCTTCCAAATTTCATTAGAAACAGTAATCGCATTGCCATTTAAGTCCATTGAAAAAGGTGTGATAATTTCAGCTTTAGTTCCGTAACCAATCGTTGCTGCAATTGGTTGGCCAGCAAGCATGTGAGCACCATCTAATCGACCATCTATAACGCCATCAAGCAATACTTTCCAGTTCGCTTGTGATTCAATCGTGACGTATAAGCCTTCATCTTCAAAAAAACCCTTCTCGTACGCAATAGCGATAGGGGCCATATCGGTTAATTTAATAAAACCAAATTTAAGTTCTTCTTTTTCTGGGTAGCCTAGCTCTGCTGCTTGCAACGAAGAAGTGAGTAGGGAGCCAGAAATACAGAGTCCTGCAATAACAGTACGGCATAATTTGTTATATTCTTTTTTTAAAGTTGTTTTCAAAATACCTTTCTCCAAATAAAAAAGCCCACAGTACTTCGGATACAATCCGAGTACTGTGGGCTTCAATGCCAAACTAACCATGACTACGTCGTTGCAGTGCGATTAGTTTTAACGAAATAAGTTTTTAGTCAGTTTTCACTTTATGGTTAAAACAACCGCTGTTGATTGAATTAACCTGAAAACGCTATTTACTATAAAGCACAATTAATGCCATCTATTAATTTCATTTAAAATCAGTTGCTTACTTTGTTATATGTGTTTTTTTATTAAATGCTTTGCTCGACTTGTTCCAAAACTGGGAAGTACTTGCACTGTTTTGGTGTATATTTAGAGCTGAATGCAGATGATCCACTTTAGTGAAGACTCTACTTACCCTTGTATATTACAGCTTGATAAATATCTTCTCTGTAGATTGAGGCAATGTCTAGAGCCGAAGTTTGTTGTGTGTTTATGTGTCCACACGCTTGCATCAATTTGGCAATGTTTTCACCGAAATAATGTGCTGGTCTATTAAATGTGGGATCACCTAAGGTCGAAAATTGTTGATAGCTTTCTACTTTACGTGGTGATGTATTGTTAAGGGTTAGACAACTACCCATTAATGAAGGCGCAATGACGTCGATATGTGTGTCTAAATACTTTGCACGACTCAATAACCTTGCCGCTTCAAAGCGATTGGGAATATTTTCAAGCCATTGGCATGCTTCATATAAAGCAGATACTAAGGCAAATGTTGTTTTTGGATGCTTGACTTGCCAATCAGACATTAACCCAAGTACCTTCTCAGGCGAATCTTCCCATAAGTCAGAAGAAGTAACACCTGTGATGCCAACACCTTCTCTAACCGCTTTAGCATTCCAAGGACTACCCACACAAAAGCCATCAAGATCGCCTGAATGCATAGAAGGCACCATGTCTGAAGGAGGTACAATTAATAAATTAATATCTGATGGGCTAATGTCACTATTTTTCAGCCATTCAATAAGTTGATAATAGTGACAGCTGTATGGAAAAACGACAGCGAAGGTTAATTTATTACCCCCTTTTTTTCGTTCATCTATTTCATGCTTAAGTATGTTAGCCGAAAACGGCATACTGAGCGCATTCGTATCATGTTGTGATAATATTTTTTGATAGAGTTTAGTCGATAAGGTGATGCCATTACCGTTACGACTCAATATCATTGGGGAAATTACGGTTGATTTTTGTCCGTGTAAGCCTAAGTTACTGGCAATGGGCATAGGAGCTAACATTTGGGCGGCGTCAATAACTCCGCTATGCAATTTATCTCTTAATGTGGCCCAAGAATTTTGTTTGGTAAGGTTAACGTTAAGGCCCCATTTTTCAAAAATTCCCATTTCATGGGCCATGACTACGGGGGCACTATCTGTTAATGGCATAAAGCCTAGGGTAATATTTTTCTTTTCAACACTAAACATGATTTATAGTCTCTACAATACTTTAAAGCGCTTTTAATAATCTAAAAAATGCTGGCGACAGAGAGGATGTTTTTGGCTACATCATCCATTTTCTGGCTGTTATCCATCGCTATTTTACGAATGAAGTGATATGCATCTATTTCAGACAGTTGTTTTGTTTCCATTAACCAGCGTTTAGCTTTATCGATATTTTTCTGGCTGGACAGTTTTTGTTTAGTGTCAGCTAGCTCTTGTTTTAGTCCTTGAAAAAGGTCAAATCTTGCAATGGCAACATCAATGATCGACTTCACTCTGACTTGGTCAACTTCTCCAACAACATAAGCACTAACTCCCGAATTAACCATTTGATTAATCGTTGTATTGGTATTTTGTTGTTCTGAAAAAACCACGATAGGTTTAGGTGCGAATTGGGATATTTGATTGAGATTTTCAAGCATATCTCTATTAGGCGATTCTATATCTATAATAATGACATCAGGGTTAAGCTGTTTAACATCTCTTAGCAAAGGTACGCCAGAATGAGCAATATGATAGATGTCATATTGTCCATTAGTCAGTACACTCATTAATGCTTTTGCTTTTACATGGTTAATTTCTGCAAGCAATACTTTTAACCCTGAAGGAGCATCTTGAATTAGCGTATTTTTTTTAGGTAAAGATAACGTGTTATTTTTCAATTTATTCCAATCAAAATGAATAATTTAATCTACTTTTAAAAATAAGGCAGAATTAATGCCAGTAAATTTAATGATAAATACTAAAAATTAAAATCCCAACTTAGTTAACTAAATTGGGATTTTTAAAACAATATATCTGTTATATATTTAACCGAATATTTCTAAATTTCCATCAGATATACGTGTTTCGTAAGTCTGAATAGCAAAGGCATCGTCATCTAAACAAGCACCAGAATGTAAAACAAAACGTTGTTTTAATAACGGTGAAGCCACGTAAATATCGCCTTTAGTTTCGCCAATTAAGCCGCGATATAAAACGTTCGCTTTACCAAAAGGGTCAAAGTTAGAAACGGCAAATACTTTGTCATTTCCAACCTGAAATAAAGCGACTTGCTCTTGGTTTGCTAATAATGCACATACGCCTGAATTTTTCACTAAATCGCTTGTTGGGCAGATGGTTTGCCAAGTGCTTTGTGTTGTCATAATATTTTCCTTTCTGGTTCGTAAACTTTTTATGCTGGCGTTAAGTCAACTGCTTGGATTTTAACGCCATATTTTTTCTCTTCATCCTTAGCAGGACGAATTTGTTCACGTTCAGTAACAAATTCAATATTGCCATCGATAGCATCTGAGTTAACAAACTGGCGGAAGCGTTTTAATTGTTCTTCACTTTCAATGGTGGTTTTCCACTCACATTGATAGGTGTCTACAACATTTTGCATTTGCTTTTCTAATTCATCATTAATACCTAAATGGTCATCTTTAACGATTTTTTCCATATAAGGTAAACCACCTTCTAGGTTGTCTAGCCACACTGAAGTACGGGTTAATCGATCTGCTGTACGTACATAGAACATTAAGTAGCGGTCAATGTATTTAATAAGTGTTTCATCATCTAAATCGGTGGCAAATAAATCACCATGGCGCGGTTTCATACCACCATTACCACTGACATATAAGTTCCAGCCATTTTCTGTCGCGATTATGCCTATATCTTTACTTTGCGCTTCTGCACATTCACGTGTACAACCCGAAACGGCAAACTTAATTTTGTGTGGTGAACGCAAGCCTTTGTAACGATCTTCTAATCGAATCGCCATCGCCATGCTGTCCTGCTGTCCGTATCTGCACCAAGTGCTACCAACACAAGATTTAACCGTACGTAACGATTTACCATAGGCGTGACCTGTTTCCATGCCAGCATCAATCAAACGTTTCCATATAGCAGGTAACTGGTCGACACGTGCCCCAAATAAATCGATACGTTGGCCACCAGTTACTTTGGTATATAAGTTATATTCTTTGGCTACTTCACCAATAACAATTAACTTGTCCGGTGTAACTTCACCACCAGGCATGCGAGGTACAACAGAGTAAGTACCATCTTTTTGCATATTACCTAGGAAGATATCGTTGGTGTCTTGCAGCGAAACATGGTCTGGTTTTAAAATATAGTCGTTCCATACCGACGCAAGAATAGATGCGGCAGCCGGTTTACATATTTCACAACCCAAACCTGAACCGTGCTTTTCTACTAACACATCAAAGTTTTTAATTTGTTCTGCTTGCACAATGTGAAATAGTTCAACACGACTGTAGGCAAAATGTTCACAAAGATCTGTGCTGATTTCAACACCACGTTTTTCTAGTTCGTGATCGGTAACCTTTTTCAGTAAAGCAGCACAACCACCACAGCCGGTAGCGGCTTGAGTTGATGATTTAACTTGACCAACATCTACTGCGCCACAATCAATCGCCGCAATAATGTCGCCTTTTGTCACGTTTAAACATGAACATATAGTGGCGGTATCGGGTAAGGCATCAACGCCTAATGTTGGTTTTTCACCTGAACTTGGTAAGATTAATCCGTCAGGGTTTTCAGGTAATTCAATACCATTTAAAGCATATTGAAGTAATGAATCATACTCGCTGGTATCACCGACTAAAACGGCGCCGATTAATTCTTTACCATCTGGGCTTACGACAATTTTTTTATAAATTTGATCCGGCTGATTAGAATATACATAGCTTTTACAGCCTTCGGTTCTTGCATGTGCATCACCAATTGAACCTACATCCATGCCCATTAATTTTAACTTGGTGCTCATATCAGCACCTGTAAATTGTTGCTCACCGCCAATAATATTATCGGCAGCAACTTTTGCCATGGTGTAGCCTGGGGCAACTAAACCGAAAATAAAGTTATTCCAAAGCGCACATTCGCCAATGGCGTAAATGCTTTCATCAGAAGTTTTACAGTTATTATCTACAACAATACCGCCACGTTCGCCAACAGATAAATCAAATTCACGTGCTAGGTTGTCGTAAGGGCGAATACCCGCAGAAAATAAAATAACGTCAGTTTCTAAGTGCGTGCCATCAGCAAAATTCATTCGGTGAACACACTCTTCGCCGTCGACAATCTCGCTAGTAGCTTTTTGAGTGTGTACTTGAACGCCAATACCTTCAATCATTGAGCGTAATAATGCGCCACCGTCGGTGTCTAATTGTACACCCATAAGTTGTGGAGCAAATTCAACCACATGAGTTTGTAAACCCAATTCTTTTAGTGCGTTAGCAGCTTCTAGCCCTAATAAACCACCGCCAACAACAACACCTACTTTACCAGCTTTGGCTGAGGCTTGAATATCGTCTAAATCTTGAATGGTGCGATAAACTAAACAATGGTCACGTTCTTTACCAGGAATAGGGGGAACAAATGGATACGAACCTGTAGCCATAACAAGCTTATCATATGCGTAAGTTTCACCCGTTTCTGTGGTTACTTCTTTCGCAGCTTTATCAATGTGAGTTACTTTTGCGTTGGTAAAAAACTTAACGCCAATGTCGTTGTAATATGCTGGCGAAGTCATGGCTAAATCTTCAGCCGTTTTGCCAGAAAAATACTCTGATAAGTGAACACGGTCGTAAGCTAAACGGTCTTCAGCGGATAATACGGTAATTTCATAGCCTTCATGTTTAGCCATTTCATCAACAAAGTGATGACCTACCATGCCATTTCCAACGACGACTATTTTTCGTGGTTGTGTGTTCATATTTTACAATCCTATTGCTTTAAATTACCGCTATATTTGCGGAACTAAATAATGAATGGGTATTTGCAATAAACGAACCAGTTAACTTTTGTTAATCAATTCAAAGGGGTAGATTTTGATCTAGGTGGTAATTGAGAGAGGTTGCACTATAGTGAAGATATTCACGCACCAAGGATGTGCGTGAAACGCATGAATTATAAATTTATAAATAATGGCATTACTGGTTAATGGAGTAATGCGGCAATTAGCCCAACAAACAATAAGGCTGATAATGATTGCCAAAATAAAATGGGGTTACGTTTTAATAAAGGCTGACTTTTATATTCTTCTACTGCATTTGTTTTTGGGTTGCTTAAATCAGCAAAAAATTCTGAAAAGGCTTTGTAGCGTAACCTTGGATCGGCCTCTGTTGCTTTTTGTAAGCTTAAATCTAGCCATAAAGGTAATTCAGGTCGAAACTGTTTAATGCTGCGATATTGCATACTGTTATAATCTTTGATTGTTACTTCAGCTCGCTGCATGGGTTTATATGGAAGCTCGCCTGACAGCATTTCATAACATATGACACCCAATGAGAATAAGTCGCTTTGATTATCTGCTTTCATATGCAATAGCGTTTCAGGCGCAATATAGTTTAAAGATCCAAAAGGCACTTCTTCTTTTATTGTTTCTTGATTTTCATCCAGTGAAGCAACAAATACGGTGCCGTAATCAATCAATTTAATATGGCCATATTGGTCGATCATAATGTTGTCTGGCTTTAAATCACGATGTACTAAATCTAAACGCTGAAACGCTCTTAGTGCGCTAATAACTTGTTTCATTATATCGCGAACTAGTGCAATGCTCGGTTTAGGGTTGTCATGTAACCACTCTCCTAAAGTTTGGCCTTGCAGGTATTCACAAACATGATATAAAAACTGGCTGTTTTTTCTTCCAGGTAGCACGCGCATTACGTTGCCGTGTTTAATACGTTCGCCGACCCACGCTTCACGCATAAAGCCTTGTAAATAAATAGCATCGTCTGCAAAATTAGCTGATGGCGCTTTTAAAACATAAGGTTTATCTGTTTCAACATCGATTACAAGATACAAATGTGAACGGATACTCGCGTGGATCACTTTTTTAACTAAGTAGCCATCTAGCTTCTGGCCAACTTTTAATGCCGGAGGAATTGATTTTGCACTTAAATCACGTTGAATTTCGGCCAGTTTACGGTTGGGTACTGCCTGAACATAAACCAATAAACAGGTAACATTGTCATTACTACCTTGTTCAAGTGCGGTGTTAACAATTTTGATAGAAAGGGCTTCTAAATCAGATTTTTTTGGCGAAAGTGGTAAAGAATCAAACAATGATTGAAAAGTGGCTTTTGTTATATAGTCGTGAATACCATCACAACTTAGCATGTATAAATCGCCTGATTGTAAGTCAACTTTATGAACATCAACCTCTAAACGATTATCAGCACCTAACGCTCTTGTTAATAAAGCCTGTTGCCCAATTTGCTTACGATTATGATCACGTGTAATAACCTCTAACTGCTGATTGCGATATTTGGTTATGCGAGTATCACCGACATGAAAAATATAGCCAGTGGTAGATTTAGCAATTAAGGCTGAAAAAGTTGTTAGCCATTGTGGAGAATTTTCATCGGCTAAACCTTCAACAAAGCCACCTTGTGAATATAGCCAGTTATTTAAACTGGTTAATACTTTAGCTGCCGACTTTTGAGTTGACCATGTTTCAGGGGTCACAAGATATTCTTGAATAAACTGTGTTACAGCAAGTTGAGAAGCATCAGCGGCTTTATTTGCGCTCGATAGCCCATCAGCAATCGCCGCAACTGCACCTTTAGCACGTAACTCGTGGCTATCAGGCACAATAGCAGCGAAAGCATCTTCGTTTTCGGCTTTTAAACCTTTTGAAGAGAATCCGCCAATGCACAATTGCAAGTCTGCAGCTGTGCTTTGGCCTCGTTGTGGGGCATTGCTCATAGTTTATTAGTGACTGACATTAATTAATTCTACCGTACCATCTTCTCGTACTTCAGTAATAGTGCCTTTTGGCTCTTCCATAAAGAGTAAAGTCGCAAATCCGACCACAGCAGTAGCGGCTATCACCATAAAGAAGGTTGAATAATCAACCATGGTTAATACCGTTAAATACACCACCGCACCTACGTTACCATAAGCGCCTGTCATGCCGGCAATTTGACCCGTTAACCTACGTTTTATTAATGGCACTGCCGCAAAT
Source organism: Colwellia sp. 6M3 (assembly GCF_014077595.1). Classification (NCBI taxonomy): domain Bacteria; kingdom Pseudomonadati; phylum Pseudomonadota; class Gammaproteobacteria; order Alteromonadales; family Colwelliaceae; genus Colwellia; species Colwellia sp. 6M3. The sequence goes on from NZ_JACGWF010000052.1 coordinate 14,484, forward strand.
ACTGCACCTTCACCTGCTTGAACGAAAAAAGAACAAGCCATTGCTGTGACTACCGCTAATGCTAAAGGCCATTCACCTGTGATTTCAGACATAGCAAAATAACCAATCGCTAAACCAGCGGTTAAAATTAATAAGGTTTTTTTACGGCCAAATTTATCAGATAACCAGCCGCCACCTGGGCGAGACATTAAATTCATAAAGGCATAAGTTGACGCTAACATGGCAGCATAAACCATACTTAACTCAAAAGTTTCAGCGAAAAATAACGGTAACATTGATACCACGGCTAACTCTGAACCGAATGTAGCAAAATAAAGAACGTTTAATACAGCGACTTGTCTGAATTTATAACGGTGAATTTCTTCTACTGGCTTTGAAAATAAATGACCGTTTACTTTTATGGTTTGTTTTACTTCAATGGCAAATAAAGCCACTAAACTCAGATAAGCCAATATGGCACTTTGTTCCGATAATAAACTTACGCCAGCCGGTGATAATTTCCAAGCAAGTAAGGCTAAAGCTGCGTACATTGGAACTTTCATAATTAATAACAAAAAGAAATCGCCAGTGGAGGTAACTTCCATTGCACCGGTTTGTTTAGGCTTAAAGTAGGTTGATCCTTTCGGAGTATCAGTTACGTTTTTATACCAAATAACACTGAAAATTAAACTTAATGCTCCGGTAAAGGCAACCGCGTATCTCCAGCCGTCTTCACCACCAAACGCTAATGCAAGTGTTGGCAAAGTCATCGCTGCTGCAGCCGAGCCAAAATTACCCCATCCACCATAAATACCTTCCGCCGTTCCTAATTCATTAGCTGGGAACCACTCAGATACCATACGAATACCGATAACAAAACCAGCACCAATAAAGCCTAATAAGAAGCGAGACAATGCGGCTTGTTCAAAGGAGCTTGCAAAAGCAAACATAAAACAAGGGATGCTACATACGGCAAGTAAAACAGCGAAAGTTAAACGAGGGCCGTATTTATCGGTCAACATGCCGATAATAACGCGCGCCGGGATGGTTAATGCGACGTTTAATAGCATTAAGGTTTTTATTTCAGCTTTCGATAATCCTAGCGAGTCAGCAATAACCGACACTAATGGTGCAAAATTGAACCAAACTGCGAAGGTAATAAAAAATGCTATCCAGCTCATATGTAAGGCTTTCATTTTTCCTTTAAATGAAAAAATATTAAGACTATCTTGACCGCTCATGCAACAACTCCTAAAAGTTAAAATTTGTTTTTTTTATTGTCCAGAGATGTATTTTCTCTGTTAATAATAAAAAAGGGTTTGTTATTTAATGTAAGCAGGTAGGCTTACTTTTATGTCAATAACGTTATTGAACACTGAGTAGCAAATGTAATGCCACTAAAGTATTCTTCTTTATGATGTTGTTTTAATTGATATTGATTTGTTTTTTATAATGGTTTTAAGTTGTGGTTTGGTTATTTATGCACGATACAATAACGTGCACGCACAGATTGAGTGCAGGAAGGTAATAAAAAACGTATGCACTGTGTATAAAAACTTTACACCATGGCCAGTTGAAAATAGATTAATTAATTAGCTTATCTACAGTGACATAAAGCTATAAATTTACTTATAAAAAAGTCGCATCAATTTCGTAAGAAAAAGTTAATTATATTCAGCGAAAAAACACGCAAAACTCGCTTTAATGTAAGGATTTACGCCTCATTTTGATTGGCGTTATATAGGGTGATATTTGAATGATGAAAGACTAGTTTTTTTATAATTAGAGGAAGCAGGCGTGAATTAGTCATACATAAGATGAATGTCAGCATGTCGGCATGTTGCAAGGTAAAGGATAATATACTCAAAGTAGCAGCGACCAAGCATTCAATTAAGTATTCAATTAAGCATTCAATTAAGGAGTTAAGTGAGTAGTACCATCGTTGATATAATATTGCATGCAAGCACCATATCGGTGCAAACACTGCTTTAAACTATCTGTTTTTTTTCATTCACTTTATTATACTTAACAATTAAATTCTTTGATAACAATGAAATAAAAGTAAATATCTTGCCTAAAGTCACATGGCACACTAACTGCAGTTATCCGTATAGATAACGTTAAGTAACGAGTTGAGTCACAGATTTATATTCGTTAATAACATAACTAGATATACGAGAGCAGTAAAATGGCTATTACCGAAATCCCAACAGCTGATAAGTTAATAACTAAACATGCTGAACCGGTGACTCAAATTAAACCATCAATGGTGATCATTGGTAACGGTATGGCGACTGGTCGGTTGTTAGACGAAATAATTAAGCGCACGCCTCACAAGTATCAAATTACGGTTATCGGTAAAGAGCACTTTGGTAGCTACAATCGTATTATGTTATCTGCAGTATTAGCCGGTGACGCCACGATTGACAGTATTATGCAAAAACCGCTGGCGTGGTACAAAGCGCATAATATTAATTTTTTAAGTGGTTGTGTTGTTACATATATAAATAAAGAAAAAAAGTACGTAGATTTAGCCTCTGATACGCAAATACATTACGACGAACTCATCATCGCTACAGGCTCACGTACTGCTAAAATCCCAGCTAAAAATCAAGAAATTGCTGGTATCTTCAATTTTCGAAATATTGCTGACACTGAAAAAATTCAAGCCTTTGCTAAACAAGCGGGAACAAGCTCGAAACAAGCTGTTGTGATTGGTGGTGGTTTATTAGGGCTAGAGGCGGCTTATGGCTTAGCGCTGAGTGGTGTGGAAGTAACGTTAATCCATCGTAATAAATGGCTGCTTAACCGACAGTTAGATAAAGTTGCAGGTGTTATGTTGCAAAGCATTATGGAACAAAAGAATATTAAGTTTGCTTTAGGTCATGAAGTGGCTGCTTTTGAAAATATAAAGGGGCAAAGTTCAACAACTCAACCTTTAGCTAATTCAGCTGAACAGACCGAAGAACTGTCTGGTGTTACGTTAACCAATGGTGAGTTTATTAGCGCGCAAATGGCCGTTATTGCTACGGGTATTACGCCGAACAAAGAATTAGCCGAGATCAGTAATATCGACTTCAATCGTGCCATATTAGTCAACGATTATATGCAAACCAGTGACACTTCAATTAGTGCTTTAGGTGAGTGTTGTGAACATAACCAAGCCACTTTTGGTTTAGTTGACCCTATTTGGGAGCAATGTATTACGCTTGCTGAGCGTTTATGTAACAACGTAGAAAAGCCATTTAAAAACGCACCTGTACCAACCAAATTGAAGGTGTCGGGTGTTCAGTTGTTTTCAGCGGGCGATGTTGAAGTATCCGACGATAGCCAATGTTTTACTTTATTAGATAAAAAAGCCCTTATTTACCGAAAAATTATCGTTAAACAAGGCCAAGTAAGTGGTGTTGTTTTATTTGGCGATGTTAGTTCTGGTATGGCTTACTTTACGTTAATGCAGCAAAAAGTGATCGTTACTCCTATGTTACCAGAGCTCTTAATTGGCGAAGAATTTGTCACCATTGTAGAAGATGAGAAGAAAGTCTGCATCGCTTAGTAATGCTAAGGCTTTACGCTCATCTGCATAGTTTTGGCTTTAGCTTAAAAATAGCAATCTCGATTTTTAAATCAATAAATAGCTTTTATCACATTTTACCAACTAACACTTTGCTAACGAAAAATAAGCGTTACAAAGGTTAGTTCAAGTATGAGAATTTCATGACCAACATTATTTTTACCGATAAACAGGCTCCGGCTTTAATAAGTAACCAAACCATCAGTAAAACCAATTGCCCATATTGTGGCGTGGGTTGTGGTATTGAAGCCACCGTTGAAAATAATAAAGTTATTGCGGTAAAAGGTAACGCCCTTCATCCAGCAAACTTAGGGCGATTATGTGTAAAAGGATCTTCTCTACATGAAACTCAAGGTATAGAAAATCGCATTTTAAGTCCTCGTGTTAACGGGGAGAATGTTAGTTGGGATGAAGCCACGTCTAAGGTTGCCAAGCACTTTCAAGATACAATAGCGCAATATGGTCCTGACTCTGTCGCTTTCTATTTATCAGGCCAACTGCTTACTGAAGATTATTATGTTGCTAATAAGCTAATGAAAGGCTTTATTGGCTCAGCTAATGTTGATACTAACTCTCGCTTATGTATGGCAACGGCAAGCACTGCTCACAAACGAGCTTTTGGCGAAGATGTTGTTGCTGGTTGTTATGATGACTTAAGCGCTGCTGAAGCTATTTTTATTATTGGTGCTAACCCAGCATACGCACACCCTATAGTTTATCAGCGCATGATTAAAGCAAGGGAAGAAAACCCAACACGCAAAATAGTCGTGATTGATCCACGTAAAACCGCTACAGCTAAAGATGCCGATTTATATTTAGCGATAAAACCTGGCAGCGATGCTTATTATTACAATGGTTTGTTAATGTACTTAGCCGAGCAAGGCAAGTTAGATAAAGATTATATCGCCGAGCATTGTCAAGGTTTCGAGCAAACCTTGCAAACGGCAAAAAGCCAGTTTGTAGATATTTCAGCCGTAGCAGTCGCTTGTGATATTGAGCTTTCTCTATTGCTTGAAAGCTATCAAATATTTGCCCAAACCGACAAGGTTGTAACATTTTTTTCGCAAGGAATTAACCAGTCTTCAACGGGTGTTGATAAAGGCAACACGATTATTAACTGCCATTTAGCAACAGGGAAAATAGGGCGAGAAGGCGCAGCTGCTTTCTCAATTACCGGGCAACCTAATGCTATGGGAGGGCGCGAAGTGGGCGGCTTATCAACTCAACTCGCTGCACATTTACATTTTGAAAACCCAAATGAAATAGACTTAGTAAAACGTTTTTGGCAATCCCCCAATATAGCTAGCAAACAAGGTCTAAAGGCAGTTGATTTATTTGACGCAGTAGATTCAGGGCAGATAAAAGCCATTTGGATCATGGCGACTAATCCAGTCGTCAGTATGCCTAATGCTAACCTTGTTAAGCGAGCATTAAAAAAATGCCCTATGGTAGTCGTGAGTGAATGTTATGAAAATACTGACACGTTAGATTATGCTGATGTAATTTTACCCGCGAGTACATGGGGCGAAAAACATGGCTCTGTAACAAACTCTGATCGCACTATTTCTGTGCATAAAAGCATGTTAAAAGCGCCTGGTGAAGCAAAAAATGATTGGCAAATAATTACAGACGTTGCACACAAATTGGGTTTTAAAGAGGCGTTTAATTATCAACATCCTGTCGATATATTTAGAGAGCATGCGGCATTATCTGGCTTTGAAAATAGTCATCCGTATGATGAAAATCGAGCTAAGAATGATATTTATCGCGTTTTTGATATTTCAGCCTTAGCCAATATTTCAGCATCTGATTATGAAAACTTTTTACCGACTAAGTGGCCGATTAATGCGGCGAACCCAAACGGGGTAAAACGTATATTCACTGATGGTGTTTTTGCGACAAAAAATGAAAAAGCGAATTTTGTTCCAATTATTGCTCAGCTACCTAAAATATTACCAGCTAGCCATCAAGTGGTGATGAATTCGGGTCGAATACGTGACCAATGGCACACTATGAACCGAACAGGTCGTGTCGCTAAATTAATGACCCATTCAAACGAGCCTTACATTGCCGTTAACGCAAATGACGCACAGCGTTTTCAATTAGCAGACAAACAACTTGCGGTACTCGCTAACTTAGGCGCTGAATATATTGGAAGAGTAAACATTACAGATGAACAGCGCACGGGTGAAATTTTTGTGCCTATTCATTGGAACGATAACTTTTCAGCTTCTGCGCGTGTTTCAGCACTCGTGAACCCGATTACAGATGAACTGTGCGGGCAGCCTGAGTTTAAACATAGCCCAGTTAGTATTAAACCGTTTAATGCCGTATGGTCAGGCTACTTAATTTCTGCACAAACGGTAAATTGTCCAACCAGTTACTGGAGTAAAATTCAGCTTGAGCAAGGGCATAAATATTTATTGTCTGATAAGCAGGAGTTGGGTAACGATGAGACTTTTTTAGCTAATTTATATCCGAAAATTGATGACTGGCTGGTATTAAAAGACGATCAAAAGAATGTATTACGCATTGCGGGCTTTATCGATAACCAACTGCATTGTTTTTTTGCTGCAAGCACTGATTTAAGCCTAAAATTTAATAGCCGATATATTGAAGGGCAATTACATAAAGCACTACCAATAAAAACTCGCTTTGAGTTAATGTCAGGTATTGATAGTGATGGCAAAGATGACGTGGGTGACATGATTTGTTCTTGTTTTCAGGTGGGTGAAAAAACGATACAAGAAGCAATTAAATCTGGGCATTGTAAATCGGTAACAAGTTTAGGTGAAAAGTTAAAATGTGGCACTAACTGTGGCTCATGCATTCCTGAGTTGAAAACATTTTTATTGAAAAACTGATCTTTCAACATCATTAAAATTAGCAAAGAGTAAGCTAGGATTATCAGCGTATCAGCGTTGTATGGCTTATTCTTATCAAAATTTGAGTGTACGGCTACATATTACTGATAACCACTACAATCTGCGTTTTAACAATAAACATAGCTGCATATACTGCCAAACAAAAAAACAATACATTTACTTAATTCTTACGCATTTCTTGCACATTTGTTTCTTATCATTACTAATATCATCATCAAAATAACAAATAGAGTATAAGTATGAATAAAGTAATAACCTTAGGTTTTCCTGTGTTAAGCCTGCTAATTTTTACTGGTTGTGGCGGTAGTAACTCAACGAACGAAGTCGTTGATGCTGTTGAAGTTGAAGTAGTAAGCGACACGAGTAATTACCCTGTTGATACCACAAAGTTTGACTTATCTTCATCGGGTTCAGTTACCGAAGTTGCTTGTACTTTGTCTAATGGTGAAGCCTCTACTTGTTATTCTATTACTGTGAATGGTTTTCCATCCGATAGAACGACCCTCGGACCATTTTGTCCTGAAACTACCAGTACTGAAGCGGCTAACGCTGGAAAGTGGTTTGATGATGGAGTTTTATATGATCTAACGGGTGAGTTTATTACGAATTTAGATTTGTTTTATGGTGATAGCAATTGGCAGTTATACAACGCCGAAACGGGTGAAGTTAACATTACCAATACGCAAATAGCCTGTGAAGCTGCAGCAAGACCAGATGTTGACGCTCAGTACAATAATTTTTGTGTGCAATGTGAAATTAGCTATTACAGTGATACTGAAGGTGAGGGAATATCGTCAACATTTTTAATTCCAACAACACCTGTAGCACGTTCACAAGCTGGCCAAGTTGGGCGAGATAGTGTTGGCGTAGCGTTCAACGGTGTTACTTTAGATGCCGCCGCACCAACAGAAGCTATATTGAGTGCTTATACTATTGCCGCATTTGACGATTGTGTTGGTCATGTTAACCCATTTGCTGGCTACCATTACCACGGAGCAAATCACGGAGAAGGTACTTGTCCTGCGATAGCATTTGAACCTGACGGCCATGGCGGTGCATTTGGTTATGCACTTGACGGTTACGCCATTCATAGCATGTTAGATGAAAACAACGCAGAAGAAGATGATTTAGATTCATGTCGAGGCCATACCGATGACGCGCGTGGCTACCATTATCATTCAGCTGGCCCAGGTGAAAACCTATTTATTGGCTGCTTTAGCGGTGAGACAGCACAATAATGAAGCACAATAAATTTTTAATAATTGCGGCAAGTTTAATGCTGCTGAGTAGCGTTGTTGCCAGCGCTCATGACTCTCATACTCATTCTGCGCCTTGGCAAGCTTGTGAAAGCAAGCAAAAGTCAGCGCAATGTTCATACACTAACGGTGAAAATGACCTATTCAAAGGCTCATGCCAAATGTTTAGTGAAACGTTAATGTGTGTTAGAAATCAACCGATTATTCACGCTGATGCGCAGGGTGAAAAGTCTGACAAGCTGGCTGATAAGTCAGTGGATAGTGAGTAAATTTATCTGCAATTTTATAGCTACTTGTATCTATATAATCCCTAAAGATAAGTTTTAATAAAAATAGAACCAAGGTGTGTATCCTAAGTTAATTTAAACTAGATACTCATTTGGTTCTTTTAGTTTATTTACTTACTCTAGTAAGTCATAGCTAGTAAGCCATGCCTAGTCAGTCATATCTAACTCAGATAAGCATTTATATATTCTAAAATTGTTATTTAGAAAACACTTTCTTAAGTAATTCGGTGGTTCTTTTTTCTGGATTTTCACGAATAGCCGCTTCTTCTTTGGCTAAATATTCAAATATGCCTGACAAGGCTTGGGTTTTAACTAACTCAATTAAGTCACTACTTATATCAGGAACAAAAGGTAGCGACTGATATTTTGAGATTATATTATCATATAGGGTTAATGCACCTACATTAGCTAGACTTTGCTTAATTATAGGGTCCATTGCGTTGGCAATTGGTGCTGACATTTGTTTTTTGAAATATTGCGTAGCAGCGTCATTTTCACCATTATAAATCGATTGTATATCGACTAGTGTTAAGTTATTTATCGCGTTTGATATTATCGGACCCGCGGCTGGAATGGCTTGCTCTGCCGCCTCATTTAACTTCGCTTCAAGTTCATCAGTCCAATGACCCATGCCGACTTTATCTAATATTTTCCCTGCGCTTGCTAATGCTGGCGGCAAATCAATATGTAAGTTTGGATTATCGGCAAAGGCACCACTTTTTTGTAAGGTATTTATTACTGATTCAGAGCCAACCGACAATGCCTGTTTAAGTGCCTTGGCTATTTGTTCGTCACTTAACGCTATCTGCGAGACCGTGTTTTCTCCTGAGAGTATTTTTTTTGCTTTTTCCCACCAACTATCTTGTGCTGTTGCTGGTGATATAAACAATATTGAACACAGAGCAATGGCAAAGTATTTAGCGTATTGTTTAATGTGCTGCTTAATGTGTTGTTTAGTGTTTTTCATTATAAATATTTCCAAGTTAAGTCCTAATATCACAGACGTTAAGTGAATTTATTTCCATTACATTAAAAGCTTAAAAATTTTCGACTTGTCAGTTGCCTTAAGCAATAGGAGATCAGCGATAACACAAGGTAAGTTATCGCTGATTATTTCTAACAAGCTAACTTATTATCCGAACAGTCCTTTTAACTTATCTTTAACTTTATCTTTTACCTTGTCTTTTAGTTTATCTTTAGCTCCTGAGCTCACATCAGGGCGTATTTTAATATCATGAAATGGCCCAGTGATTTTTATCGGTATAACAATACCTGAATCAGTGGCTTCTGCTGCTTGCCCTTGAGTTGACGCGACTACTTTTGATTTGATTTGCAGATTAACTTTTGTTTCAGGTAAATTTATATCACCGGTCCCTGATATTCTGATAAAAGGGTTATTCAAAGATAGGTTATCAGTAGTAGCAACACCATTAGTTAGTGTAAATTTACCCGTTAGGGCTGCAAAATCTGTTTTATCTGCGTTACTAAAATCACTGTCTAAACTAACTGCAGATAAGTTACCTTGCATAATATTGCTGGCGCTCTTGGCAATAGCCGCTAAATTTACCCCTTTAACAGCACCATCGATAAAACTAATATCTAGGTGACCATTAAGTTGTTTAATAAATTCACGTTGGCTTATACCTTGGGTTGAAAGATCCCAAGCTAATTGTCCTTTGCCGATAAGTTTGTCAAAGCCAGCCGCATCGGTAAGTAACGGCTCAGCATTAATATTGGCTAAATCAAATTTAGTGTTTATTTGATAAGGTTTTTTATTGGCGTTAAGTTTAATAACGCCACTGCCATTGCCTTCATAACCCTGAAAGCTTTTTAACTGCACATCAGCCACACCTTTGTTTAACACCAAGGCGAGCTCATTTTTACCAAGCTTAATATCTCTGATCAATAGCTGACTGGACTTAATTGAAATATTGGCATTTAGTGACCTTAATACGGATAAATCAAGCTCGGTATTATCCCAGACTATGGGCTGGCTAGCTTGGTCATCCGTTGGTGTTGTTTCAGTTTCTGAGCTAGGTTCAGGTAAATAAGGGTTAAGATCGAGTATGCCCAAGTCGATATTACTCGAAATGTTAAGCGGCTCAGATAAGGTAATTGCAGTAGAGCCTTTAAACTCTAATTCGTCTAAACTCACTATTAATTTATTAAGGGTGAGTTTATTGTTAACAAAGCCCATATTGGTACTCAAAGAAAATTTGTTAAAAGCTTCATCTTTAGCAACTAAAGCAATATTCTGCCAGTTTAATAACGCTTTAACCGAATCTCCTGAAATCGATAATTTACCATTTAACTCTTCGCCTTGATTTACCACTTCACCTTGATAATTTAATTTTACTAACGCCGATGTTAAGTTCAACTCGACGGTGAAAGGTTGGTTATTAATGGCTTTTGCCGGCGAGGTTATAATTGATTCAAGCTCAAGGGTTTGCGCCATGTACCTTACACTGCCTGACAAGTTTAGGGCTTGTCTTAAAGACGGCATAGTTATGGCTAAATCTAGCTGATCAATTATTTTTGTTTCTTTACTTTGGTGATCAATAAAGGTGAGCTTGCCACCATTAATTTCTACTTGACCCAGACTAATATCAAAACCGTCAGGCAAAGTAACAGACTTATCATTAGTCGGTGATTTTGTTGTATCGTTTTTAGCGTCATCGCTTGTATTAGCCAAGGTTGAAAACTGCCAATTAACTGAACCATCAGCATTTTTTTCTAAGAGAATATCGGGATCATTAATAACAAATTTTTCAATGGCTAATTCACCAGAAAACACTGAAAACCAAGGGATATGGATCAGTAATTCGTTAATGCTAGCCATATTTGGTTTAGAGCCACCTGCTACATTTGAAAATTGCACATCGTTTAGCACTAAAGTTAGCGAAGGAAATACACTTAAACTTTGTTCACCATTAACGGTTAACACTCTGCCTGTTGACTGTTCAACGTTAGTACTTACTTGGTTAACTATGTCCTCGGTTGATATTAATTGTGTGGCAACGACAATTAATAGAACAATGATTAACATAATGATAGCGAAGGATTTTAAGAATATATTCATAGCTGCTCTTAATTAACAAAAGTTATCTTCTACTATAGTAAATATGGAGATTAAATTCATTGATTTGACAAAAAATATGAATGAATGCTTTTTCTATCGTTAAATAATAAAAGCTATTGTTGATAATGGCGCTAACGTTCGTTTTCATTGGTTTTAATGCGGATAAATCCGCAGGCTTTAATATTGTAATGTAAAAAAACGTACACAAATAAACACAAAAAAAGTATTGATTAAATACCATTTAGACATATTATGTCATTGTTGCAATCAATTACTTGGAGTTAAACATGCAGCGTATAGTCTTATTCTTATTAACTAACTTAGCCATTATGGTTGTGCTAAGTATTACCATGAGCATTCTAATGTCAGTATTTGGCATTGATCGCCAAGGTATGGGCGGCTTGCTTGTTATGGCAAGTGTGTTTGGTTTTGGTGGCTCATTTATTTCATTGCTAATGTCGAAGTGGATGGCAAAGCGTTCAGTGGGGGCTTATGTCATTGAACAGCCGAAAAACAACACTGAAAAATGGTTACTTGAAACTGTTAAACGTTATGCCCAACAAGCTAAAATTGGCATGCCTGAAGTGGCTATTTTTGAATCACCCGATATGAATGCCTTCGCAACTGGCGCTAATAAGAACAATGCCTTAGTTGCCGTTAGCACAGGCTTACTAGCACATATGACACAAGAAGAAGCTGAAGCGGTTATTGGGCACGAAATTAGCCATGTGGCTAACGGTGACATGGTAACGCTTACCTTAGTACAAGGTGTGGTGAATACCTTCGTTATTTTCTTAGCACGCGTAATCGCAGGACTTATTGACAATGCCACTCGGAGCAATAATTCAAATGGTTCAGGCTTAGGAGGTTTTGCTTATTTCGGCATTGTTTTCGTGTTAGAAATGCTATTAGGCGTACTTGCCAGTACGATTGTTGCTTGGTTTTCTCGAAAAAGAGAATTCCGCGCGGATATTGGTGGCGCTAAATTAGCAGGCACTGGCGCAATGATCGGTGCTTTAGAGCGACTTAAACGCAGTCAAGAAAGTCATTTGGAAGGTTCTATGATGGCGTTTGGTATCAATACTAAATCATCATTTAGTCAATTATTTGCGACACATCCGCCATTAGATGATCGTATAAAAGCGTTGAAAGCTATGTAGAACTGTCGACCGTAAAAAGTAACTCATTGGTTAAAGTGGTTTACTTATATGCTTATTATACAAAAAGCGCTAACTTTGGTTAGGGCTTTTTTTATATCACGACGATAGGGAAAAAGAACGCTTTACCCTCGTTATTTCTTTTCAAATCTATATATTAAAGGCTAAAAATTGATCTAATGGTCAATCGCCATATATTTTTTAACGCCCACCTCGCAGTTTACGAATTAATTATTTGTTCTAATATTCCTTTTTTATTATAAGTAGTTGTAAATGCTATCGATTTGTCTTTTTAGATAACATGATTAAATGCATCAATATTTTTTGTTAAGTTGATTAAAAAATTGATATTGAACTTTGAAAATAAAAGCGCAGAATCAGCCGAATTTTTTACTTTGATGAGAGTTTCTCTTGTTGCTAGGTAAGGTAAATAAAGAAAAATTTAAGCAGCAGAACCTATTCTAACAATTGCATTTCTAAGTGAAACAATAAACGTTTCATAAATAAAAGGCTTGAAATTAAAGTTAGTTAGGAATGAAAAGTAGAATGAAAAATAATATAAAGGCAATTAATTGAGACAAGCTAATGTAGCTAGTCTTGAAAAATATTCATACAGTGATAACACCGAAATTTAATGAGTACCCATGGAACAAGTAATGAGAGATAACAACATCGAATTTAGTGATAATAAGTTATCTGTTTACAACTTTGGTGATGATTTTTCATCAGCGAATTCGAATATAAACAAACGTTTTTTTGAAGGTGGAACCCGTTATAGAGATGCAGTGCAAATAGTTGTAGCAACTGGAGAGTATTGGTTGTTTGATTATGGCGTAGTGGTATTTTGGGCGGTAGATAAAACTGCGCGCCAAGCTTTAATCAGCAGCCTAAAAAAAGACAATACAACACATTTTGAACAAATCGAAGAACATTTAAGTTTCACTTTTGCTAACGAATTAATGATAAAAAAAGATGTTATTTCGTTGCCAGACCATGATCCTTTAATGCGTTTAGCAATAAGCCATGCTTTAGCGCAATCGAGCAAGCTTATGGAGTACGAAGTTCAAGCGCAAAATTCGATAAAAAACTATTCACATATTCCAGAAGAGTTAGCTAAGTTTGGCAAAATATCTATCAGTCAGAAAGAAATCGCTAAAATTAGAGGGACGTTACTAAGCACGAAAAGCGACATTATTCTCCATTATGGTTTATTAGATACTCCCGATTTTTTTTGGGAATATCCTGAATATGAAGCCATTTATGAACGTATGGCTCGCTACATGGATATACGCCAGCGCGTAGATTTATTGTCTAAAAAACTTTCAACGATTAATGAGTTATTTGAGGTGCTAGCTGAAGAACAAAAACATCAACACTCTTCATTTTTAGAATGGATTATTATCGTATTGATCGGTATTGAAATTGTTTTCTTTCTTGTACAAGAATTCAAAAATTTAATGGCTTAACTTATCATAATACTAGCTTAGCTTAGCTTAGCTTAAACCGAGCTAGTATTGGTGATACATTGATTTATAACGCCTGAGACACTCCATTGGGCGTTTTATATTTTAGAGCCAAATGAAGATGTTGTTAAGTATATAAGTACCGAACTTTAAACTATTTTTATAGCACTATTTCAATCGGTAGGTTTCATCGATAAACCGGCTAACTTCAGCAGAGTCTGTAGTTTAATTTCTTAGTTTATCTTGAGCTTAGAACGCAGGCCTGTAGTGCTCAGGGTGTTTTATTCTAAAATCATTAATAACATGCTTAAATTCATTATTTGAATAAAGTTCTTGTGATAATTGTGTGAAATCTTTAGCTAAATGGGCAATTTTAGATTTTTTTGATAGAGCGATAAATAAGAATGAAGCATCATCTAAAGTGACTGTGATTTCTCTAATTTCATGATTATTAGGGGGGATATATTTATCTAAATCGTTAAAGTTAGTCGATATGACCACATCAACTTTCCCTGCTACTAAAACCCGAAAGGCAGCCGCCATATCATTAACATACACTTTTTCAAAAAAAGTATCAGGCGCATTGTCAAACTTTTCAAACTGCTTTATTTCTTTTAAAACCGCTATTTTTAAACCTTTAAGGTCAGCAAAGCCACTAATGGTTGGTCCGCCTTCTTTTACATAAAAAGATTTTTTATGTAATGAACTATAAACCAGTAAATGAGCGAAATTTCGGCGCTCAGGTGAGTCTAACAGACCCGACATAATATCCACTTTGCCTGCTTTTAACATACCTAAACAACGCCAAATGGTATTATTCTCAGTAAATAGTACTTTATAACCGAGTTTATTAAATAGATAAGTTGTTGCTGCAATGTTTTCGCCGATAGGTGTTTGGCCTGGCAATACTATTTGGTGAGGTGGAAAATGCGAAACACACATGGTAAGAGATTTATCTTCAGCACCATAAGCTATATCAATTTGTGCAATTGACAATATAAATATCAAAGCTGTGATGTACTTCGTTAACAATAGAGTGGCTCATTATTACGTGAACGTCTGGGGAAAGCACTTAGCTAAGCTTTATATTCCATGGGAGTAAAGAATTGATGTCAATTTTTGGCTTGCTCAATTGTTCAAGGCAATGCATGAGATAATCGAATGGTACTAGCCCGTT
>NZ_JACGWF010000089.1:0-16764 GCF_014077595.1 Colwellia sp. 6M3
ACTTATTAAAACCGATACTAATAATATAAAAGTGACGCTTAATAACTCATTTTCTAAACCGTTTAACGAGTTACTTTTAGCTCAAAAAAGCAGTGTCTCTGAAATACATTTTTCTGCGTCCACTATTAAAGCAAGCCCACTGCTTACACCTGATAGCCCAATAAAGTCGTGGCTACAAAATAGCTTTAGTGATTTAAAAACGCGAATTAATGATGCAGTTAAATATTTTGAAAGTAAGCCCTTTGCAGCAGCAAATAAATCTGAGTTAATGCCGCCGTCTGCATCATCTGCGATACAAAGGCCGGGCTTAGTTATGCAATTAACAGTATCACCGTTAAATAGAGTGAACATTACCCAAAATGTAAGTACTGCGTTAAATAGTAATACTAGCAATACTTTACCAGAGCACTTTTCAAGACTCCCACCACTTGTACAATTAACTCAGCAAATAAAAGGAAGTGTTAGTGTTTGGCAATCACCTTCAAACACAGCAACAACCTACACGCCAATAACAAATAGCATTACTCAAAATGAAGTGGCGAGCGCTAAGCCAAGTAATTTAAACGCGAGTCAATTGAGTGCTCTGAATATTAGTACTAACAGTAAAGTTGATACGTTAATTAAGCCTACAAGTGAAATTGTTACTAAAGGGCAAACAACTTCTTCAGTGCAACCAGTAATAAACGGCAACAATCAAAACAGTGTAAACCCAGCCTCGATTAAAAACATGCTCCCATTAGCAGAGCCGTTATCTAATATTGCCTCTCGTAGTCAAATGCTACAACCAATAGAAGCAAAGCTATTAAGCACATTATTAAAGCTTCCTGATACCACAATCCCTACGGATAGATTAGCTGGTAACAAACAGCTTTTAAGTAGTCAAATTACTGACATTACAAATAGAGCAACAAAAGACACGCCCGATTTAACTCGCTTAATTAACCAAGCATTTAATCGCATGGTCTCAAGTAATAATGTTAACTCTGCGACCATACAGCGTGAAGTATTAGCTACCTTACAACCATCTCAATTAACGGGTGATACACTACAAAGTAGCTTCACTAAAGGACTTGAACAAGTTGCAGTGAGTATTTTAGCTGCACCTATTATTAGCCAATCAGTAGCGCCTATCAGTTTTAATAATCAAACTGGCTTAGATGCACTTTTGCAAGTACTCATACCTACTTTTAAAACAGGTAACATCGGAGCGAAAATGCTTGAGCAACTGCAGCAAGCTCAAGTTCAAGCATTGGCTAGCGAAATCATACAAGTTAAAAACACACTTACCCAAGTAAATGTTTCAACACCAAATCAGCAACCTGACACAAATCCGCTTGCACAATTTTTATTACCAATGAAATTGCCGCCTGAGGCCGCCCAAACAGAAATAACATTGGGGCAATATAAAAAGCCAAGCGCAGATAAATTAGAAGATAAAAATGTATGGTTTGTCAGGTTAAACTTTGATTATGCACAGATTGGGCAGTTACAGATTACCGCTGAGTTAATGGATAAAGCCCTCGATTGCCAGCTATTAGCCTCGAGCCAAGAAGTAAGCGCAATTGCTCACCCTCACTTAGATAATTTAAGATCCAAACTAGCTAAGCATGGTTTACAGGTTGGAGAGCTCAACTTAAAGCGAGGCGATGCTAATAATCAGGCATTTTATAAATCTCATGCAATTATTAATATTAAGGTTTAGTAATGAGTGATACACCTATTAATAAGTCAGCCATTGGGCTTTTATACGAAGCTGGCAACACCCCCACTGTAAGCGTAAAAGGGTTTGGTGAGTTAGCTGACGAAATAATTGCAGCGGCAAAATTAAAAGGAATTATGATCCACGAAGATGCAGCGCTTGCTAAAACGTTGTCGCATTTAAGCTTAGGGGAAGAAATCCCTAAAGAGCTTTATTATGTAATTGCAGAGCTTATTGCGTTTTCGTATGTATTAAGAGGTCAATTTCCGCCAGGCTGGCAAGACTTTCAAGGTAAGTTAAATATTAAAGCGTGAGATTATTTACACGCTTATAACTAAAAAGGCGCTAAGCGCCTTTTTGTTTATGTAGTGAAAATAGTAATTCGGCTTCTGCTCGCGGTAATTCGCATTCGCGTATCACCTCATCGAGGTCCGCACCTAACTCAACCATTTTTACTGCACGAGAGTAAATTTTAGCATCAGGGTCATCGTATTTTTGCGCAGCTTGTTGCTGTATCAAATCTTGATTTTGTTGCTCAACCTCAAGCACTCGCTTACCAATACTTAAAAGCCCTGTTCTAAGCTCTGAAATTTCACTTCGCAAAATATGAGTTTGCTCTGAGCTATCTTTAAGCTGCTGTAATACAGCATTAACTTCATTCACTTGTTTGTTTTTTAATGCAATTATTAGCGCAAGCGATATAAGTCCTACCGCTAACGCTGATATAGCTATACTAAGTAACAGCATAATTTATTTGGTAAAGCTATATATCGCTTAACTCATCCCATTCATCATCGCTGAGTAACTTGTTTAAATCGACTAAAATCAGTAGCTCATTATCACGATTACAAACGCCTTGAATAAACTTAGCACTTTCTTCAGTACCAACATTTGGTGCACTATCGATCTCAGAGCTACGTAAATAAACGACTTCAGATACGCTGTCGGCTAAAATGCCGATAACTTGCTCTTCAGCTTCAATAATTAATATACGAGAATTATCGGTTGCATCAGCAGCTAACAAACCAAAACGTGCACGAGTATCAATAACAGTTACAACGTTACCGCGTAAGTTAATAATACCAATAACGTAAGAAGGTGCACCTGGTACAGGGGCTATCTCTGTATAACGAAGTATTTCTTGTACTTGCATTACATTTACGCCGTAGGTTTCTTCCTCTAGCTTAAACGTAACCCACTGTAAAATTTCATCATTATTATCTGCGTTTTTATTTGCTGACAGTAATTTATCTTGATTCATGCTATTACCCCGTAATGGTCATTACTACTGACGGCTATCTAAGCCTTTCTCTAATAATATATTTAAATTATCTACATCTATTAAAGCACACATTTTTTCTTTTATAACACCAGCAAGCCATGGGCGCTTACTTTTATTTGTACGCCATTTTACATCTTCTTTACTCAATGTAATGTTATTTATCAACTTTTCAGCTAATAAGCCCCACTGGCTATCACCTAAGGTAATTAAATACTGATAATCTAAAGACGCCTCTAATTTATCATCATACTTTTCTGGCATTACCCAACGAGCAGTATCAACAACATTAAGCTTTTCTTCTCTGTTGAGCATAACGCCTTTAAACCACTTTGGCTTACCAAATAAATGATTTACTTCACCTAATTGATGTATACCGCCTAATGCTTTTAATGGTACAGCCAATGTTAAACCAGCAACTTCAAAAAATAATGCCTGAAATTCACCATCAAAATAGTCAGATTGGCTAGTGGTTATAATCTGTGGTTCTGGTTCTTCTGTAGTCGTACTTATCGGCTCTATTACTTCATCGTCAATGGCTTTATTAACTTTTGCGGCTTCAAAAATCGGTTCAACTATTGGCTTAATTTCAGAATTAAGTAAATCTTGATCAAATATTTTTTCTGCCGCTTTTATCTGTTCTTTTGGTTTTAAATGAATATGTTCTTGCTGCGAGTCGTGTGGCATTTGCTCAAGTAATTTTGCGACTGGCTCAAGGTTATCTACAGGCTCGTCTTCACATAACAAAGCCCCTAGGTATTGTTTCATTACTTTTTCATTAGCAAATAATTGCTTACTCATTCATTAACCTTGTTCAATTAAATATTCTAGCAGTGCTTTATATGCGTATACACCACGCGAACGAGGACAATACTCTACAGGCACTTTTTGCGCAAAGCTTGCATCTCTAAATTTGGTATCTACCGGTATCACACCTGGCCAGACTTTATCACCATACGTACTTTGCAGTGTTTTATATGCTTCTAACGATGCTTTAGTACGTTTATCATACATAGTAGGGATTATAGTATATTGATAATCTTTCGCTTGAGAGGTTTGCATTAATTCCATAGTGCGCATCATTCTATCAAGCCCTTTCAGTGCTAAAAACTCCGTTTGCACTGGCACTAAAATTCGCTCACTTGCTGCAAGCGCATTAACCATCAACACCCCTAAAACTGGGGGGCAATCTAAAATGGCATAATCGTAATGTTCACTGATTTTTGCAAGCGCTTTTTTTAGTATTAATCCCATACCTGTTTTATTACCCATGCTTCTATCAAGCGTGGCTATCGCCATTGTTGCGGGTAAAATATCTAGGTTTTCAAGTGTTGATGGGCATAACGCTTGAAGTATCTCTTCACTTTGCATGCTCGTGCCACGCGCAAAAATATCATATACGCTGACTTCCAAATCTTCTGAGTCAATGCCAAAGTAATAAGTGAGTGATGCATGAGGGTCTGTATCAATAAGCAACACACGCTTACCCTGCAAAGCTAAAATACCAGCAAGGCTCACTGCTGTTGTTGTTTTACCAACACCACCTTTTTGATTTGCGACAGTCCAAATCTTCACATTACATCCTAATTACTGTTCATTGCGCGTTGTTATGCGAATACCACCATGAGGCAAACGAATTATTTTTATTGTATCGTCATCTGAAGGAAGCTCAATTTCAGGCTCTTCCGCTACTGGCTTAACGGCTTGTTCATCACCTTTAACGTCTTGTATTGGTGGTAAACCATACTTAGAAAGTGCAATAACAACTTTACGATTTTCTGCTCGCCCTTGTTCTGTATCGTTACTTAAAAAAGGTGAGTATTGACCATAACCTTCTATCGCCATTCTGGCAGAATTAATACCTAATGCTTCCAGCTCTACTAAAATAGATGTTGCTCTAGCAACCGAGAGCTCCCAATTTGAGCGAAATATTTCATTGCGAATACTTTCATCATCAGTATAGCCACGCACCCTAATATAGTTATCTACTGGAGCAATAATATCTTTAACAATTTTGACGACTTGTTTTGCCCTAGAATGTGCAACTGAGCTACCACTTGAAAATAACATACCTGAGCTTAGCTCTATAATCAGCCAATCTTGATTAAGCTCTAAACTGGCTTCTCCATCACGAATTTCATCAATAAGCGCTGACTGCAGCTTAGTAAGTAAGCTATCGAGTGGTTTTCCTAAATATTTTTGTTGTATGTTACTTGTATCACTTTGACCGTCGAGTAACTCTGGACCTTGTTCTTCTTTTAAAATACTTTCACCATAAAGAACTTCTTGTTCAGGTGTCACTCTATCAGTCAATATTCCATTACCATTGACGCCCTCACCTTGCTGGGAGTGCTGGCGGGCAGATTTATCAAAAACGTGTTCAAGGGAGTCTGACAATATTTGAAATTGTTCTTCTTTGTTGATCGCTATCGCATACAGCACCACAAAAAAAGCAAACATAATGGTCATGTAATCGGCATACGATACAAGCCAACGCTCTGTATGTTGACTTTTAGGAGCAGAGTGACGAAGTCGTCGGCGTAGCATGTTATTCGTCCACTAAATTAGGACGCTCTACACGATAGGCTTCAAGCTTTAATTCTATATTTACTGGGCTTTCACCAACGCTTATTGCAATCACACCTTCGGCAAGCATTTCATGGTAAAGCATTTTTTGCTCTACACGCTGTTTTAACTTATTTGCCATAGGTAAAAACAATAAATTAGCTAAACCAACACCATAAATGGTCGCGATAAATGCCGTTGCAACGCCTGCACCAAGCATTTGTGGATCGGTAATAAACGACATTGCCTGTATTAAACCAAGCACAGCACCTAAAATACCAATGGTAGGACTGTAGCCCCCCATCGCTTCATAAACACGTGCGGCTTCAAGCAAGCGATCGCGTTCTAGCAGTAAATCAATTTCAAGCGTGTCACGTAGTTTTTGCTCTGAGCAGCCATCTACAAGCAAGCTTAAACCTTTTGCTGCATATGCATCTGGGTGAGCTAGCGCTTCGTTTTCAAGCGCTAAGTAACCTTCTTGACGTGCCTTATGAGACCACCGCTTAACTTGCTCTATTGCATCTTCAATATCATATTGTGGCGCAACAAAAACCCAAGAGCTCATATTTAGCATTTTTTTAAAGGTACTTGCTGATGTTTGTAACATAACAGCGCCAAGCGTGCCGCCTAATACAATAATAAGGGCAGGACCATTAAATAAAGCAGAAACAACGCCGCCTTCTAAAGAGTAACCTAGACCTATTGCACCCAGTGCTACAAATAGTCCAAATATTGAGAGTTTATCCACAACCTACCTCTCTCTTTATACGTGCTGCAACATCGCTTAATGCTAAGCTTTCACTCGAAAGCCCCGCATTAGCAATGGCTTGAGGCATTCCATAAACAACACAGCTTTTCTCATCTTGTGCCCAAATAGTTGCACCCGTTTGTTTTAACATTCTTGCACCGTCACGTCCATCAGCGCCCATGCCTGTTAAAACGATAGCAAGCACATCGCCTTGATACGTTTTTGCTGCACTGGCAAAAGTTACATCTACACTCGGTTTATAACTTATTCTCTCGCTGTGATCTTCAAATACGCGCAGTGTTCTATTTGCACCACGCCCTTCTACCATCATCTGCTGTCCGCCAGGCGCTAAATAAGCCGTTCCAGGTTGTAAGCGGTCACCTTGTTGCGCTTCTTTCACTTTTATTTGGCACAGACCATTTAAGCGTGCTGCGAAAGCAGGTGTAAAAGCCGCAGGCATATGCTGAATAAGTAAAATAGGGTGAGGGAAATTAGCTGGCAATTGAGTCAGTATAGTTTGTAGTGCAACAGGGCCACCTGTAGAAGTGCCAATAGCCACAAGCTGGTATTGCTTTCCACTTGCTCGCATTGAGGCAATATTTGAACCTGACGATGTTGTAGGGGCTACTATTTGAAAGCTTCTATCGGGTTGTTTTATCGAGGGAGTTAGTGTGTTTGTTCTTTGCGAAAGTGAGCTTGTTATCGGTTTAGTTGATATTACTGGCTTAGGTGGTGTTGCAGCTTTAAACGTTCGCGGTAAACGTCTTCGCCCTATATCTTTCACTTTATTTTGTAAAAGCTTTATAGCGTCTTCATTATTGCGAGCGATGTCTTCAAATTTTTTCGGTAAAAAATCCATTGCTCCAGCATCTAGCGCATCAAACGTTGCTGTTGCGCCATCACGTGTTAGTGATGAAAACATTAAGATCGGGGTTGGATTACTCGCCATTATCTCTTTAACTGCGCTAATACCATCAAGCACAGGCATTTCGACATCCATAGTGATCATATCTGGACGTAGCTGAGCTGCTTTTTCAACAGCTTCTCTGCCATTCACAGCAAAGCCTATAACTTGTATGTCGCTATCTTGTTCAAGGATTTCGCTTACTCTGCGGCGAAAAAAGCTTGAATCATCAACAACTAAAACTTTAACGGCCATTTAGCTCTCTTATTAAATTTATGCGTAGGTATATATTAAATATATACCTACTTTATTATTAGCCTGCGTAATGTTTTAACATGTTTGGAACGTCTAAAATCAGTGCAATACCACCATCTGAAGTAATTGTTGCGCCTGCCATACCTGGAGTACCTTGTAGTAACGCATCAAGTGGTTTAATTACAACTTCTTCTTGGCCAATTAATGAGTCAACAACAAAACCAATTTGCTGCGTACCAATTTGCACAATAACTACATGGCCTTTTGCTTTACGCTGTGAACGATCCGAGCCTTTAACTAACCAGTGCTCAAGGTAGAATAACGGTATTGCCTTTTTACGCACAATAATTGTTAATTGCCCATCAACCACATTTGTTTTCGTTAAATCTAAGTTGAATATTTCACTAACACCAGCAAGTGGTAACGCAAATGTTTGTGCGCCAACAATTACCATTAAGGTCGGTAATATGGCTAAGGTAAGTGGTACTTTTATCTCTAAAATAGTACCTACGCCTAACTCAGATTGAATACTTACAGAGCCGTTTAATTGGGTGATTTTAGTTTTCACCACATCCATTCCAACACCACGACCTGAAATATCAGATATCTCTTCTTTTGTAGAAAAGCCAGGTGCAAAAATTAGGTTGTATGCTTCAGTGTCAGAAAGTCGACTCGCTTGATCGTGATCGAGCACGCCTTTACTAATTGCTATTTTTTTCAGTTTCTCAGCATCCATACCAGCGCCATCATCTTTAATGGTCAACAAAATATGGTCGCCTTCCTGAGACGCTGATAAAGTAACATTACCTGTTCTAGGCTTACCTGCAGCCTCACGAACAGCTGGCATTTCAATACCGTGGTCAACTGAGTTTCGAACTAAATGCACAAGCGGATCGGCAAGTGCTTCCACTAAATTTTTATCTAAGTCGGTTTCTTCACCTACAAGTTGTAAGTCAATATCTTTGTTTAAGCTGCGTGCTAAATCGCGTACTACGCGAGGGAAACGACCAAATACCTTTTTAATTGGTTGCATTCGCGTTTGCATAACCGCGCCTTGAATATCAGCAGTTACTACATCTAAGTTAGAGATTGCTTTCCCCATCGCTTCACTGTCTGAGTTAGTCGCTAAACTAACCAAACGATTTCGCACAAGTACTAACTCACCAACCATATTCATAATTTGGTCTAGTCGTTTTGTATCTACGCGAACGGTAGTTTCAGCTGCTGGCTGCGCTGATTTTTTAGAAGCTGCGGATGCTGCTTTAGCAACCGGTTTTTCTACCGGTTTAGAAACGGGTACTTTTGCAGGTTCTGGTTTTTTTACAGGCACACTCGCTTTTGCAGCTGGTTTAGCTGGAATATTGGGCTGTTTCACAGCAGGAGTGCTTTCTATTAATTTAGGTGCAGTACCTTTGCCATGAAGTTCATCAAGAAGTGTTTCAAACTCGTCATCACTAATTTCATCATCTGATGAATTAGCAATATTTGACGCCGCCTTAGCTGGTTCTACAGACGCTTTAACTGCATTACTTTGTTCAGGTGCTTTACTCGCAACCTCACCAAAACTGCCAACTCCATGTAACTCATCTAATAAGCTATCAAATTCATCATCAGTAATGTCACCATTAAAGTCATTGCTACTTATTACCGGCTTTTCAATTGCAGGACCTTGTCCTTTACCGTGTAGTTCATCCAGTAAGTTTTCAAATTCATCTTCAGTTATTTCATCAATTTCAGCATCGCTAACCGAAGGCGTTCCGCTAAATAGTTCATCAAACGCAAACGGATCTTCGTCATCAACTATTGGCGTATCAACTACTTCGCTTTGAGGTTGTTCAACTTCATTGTTCGAAGATACACCGTTAAGCTCATCTTCTGTTGGTGGTAGACCTAAAATATGAAGAGTATGAAGTAATTCAGGATCTGCAGGTTCTGGCTTATCCCTATTTTGAATAGTCGCGAACATTTCATTAATGGTGTCGAGCGCTTGTAAAATAACATCCATTAACTCTGAATTGACCGTTCGCACACCTTGACGTAGTAAATCAAATACGTTTTCAGCGCCATGACAAGCATCAACAAGTTCTGTCATAGCTAAAAAGCCTGCACCACCTTTTACAGTGTGAAAGCCTCTAAATATGGCATTTAGTAACTCGGTATCTTCTGGATTATTTTCCAGTTCAACTAACTGTTCAGATAAAAGCTCTAGGATTTCTCCTGCCTCTACAAGAAAGTCTTGTAAAATATCTTCATCGACTTCAAACATGCAGTTACTCTCCTCTTAGAAGCCCAAACTTGATAAAAGATCATCGACTTCATCTTGATCAGATACAACATCATTACGCGATTCTTTATCAATAATAGGGCCTTCAGGACCTGCTAAAGTTTGTGTGGCAACTGGTTCTTTTATTTTTTGTTGTTCTACTTTATTCGCTGTGTTGTCACTGTCATCTTGTTCAGCAAATGCTGTTAAAAGATGAAGTAAGCTTTCTTCTACTTCTCTAACAAGTTCTATAACACGGCGAATAACTTGACCTGTTAAGTCTTGATAGTCTTGAGCCATTAGTACATTTGTCATTAAGCTTTGAAGCTCATCGGTTTTATGATGAGAGTTATTCATAAACTTATCGATGCTGTGGCAAAGTTGTTTAAACTCACCTAACTCAATCTCGCGACTCATTAAACGATCCCATGTCGGTTTGATATGAGATATTTCATCTGCTAATTGCTGGGCTATAGGTAAACTAGCCTCAACAGCATCCATTGTTTTATTAGCCGCATTTTCTGTCATTTCTATAACATAATTAAGCCGCTTTTTAGCATCTGGAATAGCATCTGTTGTTAAATCTGTTAAACGAGTATCAAGATCAAAGCTTTTAAGTGCTTCGTGCAATTGACGGGTCAACTTTCCAACTTCAGCAAATAATTCAGACTGCTCTTGCGAGGCAGTCTCTAAAATTAACTGATTTGCTTTATCTTGCTCATCATTTTCTAAAAAAATAACGAGCTGTCGAGCTTGTTCTAACGTTATTTGAGGCGCAGCTGGTGCTGGCATAAGCCTCTCCCCCATCATTAGCCTAAGCGTTCAAATACTTTTTCTAACTTAGTTTTTAATGTTCCAGCCGTAATAGGCTTAACAATATAACCATTAACGCCAGCTTGCGCTGCAGCTATTATTTGTTCTTTTTTAGCTTCTGCCGTTACCATTAATACAGGGATATGTTTTAACTTATCATCTGCACGAATTGCTCTTAAAAGGTCAATACCTTGCATTCCCGGCATATTCCAATCAGTAACTACAAAATCAAACACTTGATTTTGCAACATAGGCAAAGCTGTTGACCCGTCATCAGCTTCTTGAACGTTAGTGAAACCTAAATCACGTAACAGGTTTTTTATAATGCGTCTCATCGTTGAAAAATCATCGACTACAAGAATTTTCATGTTTTTATCCAAAACATCCCCCAGTGAGGTATTAACCTTTGTTTGCTTACTACTAATTTATCCAGTCATTGATTTTAGCTTTAAGCTTAATCATCGCCTGACCATGTATCTGACTTACACGCGATTCACTTACATCGAGTATATGTCCTATTTCTTTTAAATTCATTTCATCGTTATAGTATAAAGAAAGTACCATTGCATCACGCTCTGGTAATGACTTAATTGCACTTAGCAAAGACTCATTAAACCGATCATTTTTAACATTATTAAAAGGTTTATCTTGCGCTAAATCTTGGCCTACGGGAGTTATAACATCCTCATCAACACCAAGGTCTTCAATACCTAGTATTTTACTCGCATTCACATCATTTAAAATATGATGGTACTCATTGAGTGAAATTTCAAGTTTTTCAGCAACTTCTGTATCTGTTGGTTCGCGATTAAGACTACTTTCGAGTCCTGTAATTGCTTCTGCAACTTGCCGGCTTTTGCGATGTACTGAACGAGGAGCCCAATCACCACGGCGCATTTCATCAAGCATGGCACCGCGAATACGAATACCTGCAAAGGTTTCAAAGCTTGCGCCCTTAGTTGCATCGAAGTTTTTTGAAGCTTCTATTAAACCTATCATTCCTGATTGAATTAAATCATCAAGCTGAACGCTAGGTGGTAATCGAGCAATTAGATGACATGCCACTTTTTTGACAAGTGATGCATGTTTCTCAACAATCACATTTAAGTTTTGTGTTGATTGATATCCCATAGCTCTATTCACCAATATTGTCATAATTAACCGTTTACTAGTTTCTCAATGAAAAACTCTAAATGCCCAGATGGTTGGTTTGGTATTGGCCATTTAACTGCTTTGGTTGCCAGCGCTTTAAACGCGAGAGCGGCTGGCGAATTAGGAAAGAGCTCTACTATTACTTTTTGACGACGCGTTGCTTTGCGCATATTTTCATCATAGGGAACCGTTGCTACTAGCTCCATTGACACATCTAAAAAGCGATCGGTAACTTTAGATAGTTTTGCAAACAATTCAGTACCTTCACGCATACTGCGGACCATATTTGCAACAATTTTGAACTTATAAACACCATGCTCGCGGCTTAATACTTTAATAAGTGCGTAAGCATCGGTTATTGATGTTGGTTCATCGCACACTACAACCATTACATCTTGTGCTGCTCGTGAGAAGCTTAGCACCATGTCTGAAATACCAGCGGCTGTATCTACAATTAAAATATCGAATTCGGTATTCAATTCGCTAAACGCACGAATTAGTCCAGCATGCTCCGATGGTGATAACTCAACCATACTTTGCGAACCCGATGTAGCGGGTACAATTTTAATACCAGCAGGACCTTCAACTAAAATTTCGTCAAGCTCACATTCACCAGACAAAACGTGTGACAAATTACGCTCTACACGTAAACCAAGCATCACATCACAATTTGCCAAACCTAAGTCAGCATCCAGTACTAGTACTCTATTACCTTGCTGCCCTAGTGCTATAGCAGTATTTAGAGAAACATTTGTTTTCCCCACCCCACCTTTACCACCGGTTACAGCGATAACTTTAACGCCGTTGTTATTGTTTTGACTCATTTTGCGCAGGCCGCTTGCTTGATCTAATACTGTGTTAATCATACATCCCTACTGTACTTGGCGCCACTGCTTGATGCCTTGAATGTTGTGCTTTTGTTCTTTTTAAATATAATTGCTCAGCCTTTTTCACTAGTTTTTCAGCATTTGCAACACGAATATCTTCTGGTACTCGTTGTCCATTAGTAAGATACCCTATTGGAAGGCGATTTTGAATCGCAATACTAATAATCTCACCCAAACTTAATGATTCATCCAACTTGGTAAAAATACAACCACTTAACTGTACTTTTTTAAAGTGGCGTACAGTTTCTTGTAGTACATTAATTTGCGCTGTGGCACTGAGTACTAAGTAGCTGCGAATATCCACACGCTGGTTGCGCATTAACGTATTTAACTGCTCAGTTAAGCGTAAATCTCGCTGGCTCATACCTGCCGTATCAATTAACACTAGACGTTTATTTCGTAAATGATATAAAACTTCAGCTAACTCATTAGCATCTTTAACTTGTTTTACACCACAACCAATAATACGACCGTAAGTTGCAAGCTGCTCATAAGCACCAATTCTGTACGTATCAGTGGTTATTAAGGCAACTTTATCGGCGCCATACTTTTGTGCACCTAGAGCTGCAAGCTTAGCAACTGTCGTGGTTTTGCCCACACCTGTTGGACCCACTAACGCATATACACCACCTTGGCGAAGTATTTCGTTATTGGTTGTTTGCATTTGATCTTCAACCATTGTTAGCAATGCTTTCCAGCCTTGCTGACGAGACACGTCGTCAGGTACGAAACATGCCATTTGTTGCGCGACTTCTTTATCAATACCCATACCGACTAAACGGTCAACCATGCACGCACGCGTTGGATCGCGACGCGCCATATCTTGTTGCATTAAACCTGATACTTGATGTTCAAGTAACTGACGAATCGCGTTCATTTCTTCACGCATTGTTGTCATTTCTTCGCTTTCATTATTTTTATTTTGTGGGCGAGCAGTTACCGGGCTATCTAAATCATCAAAATCGCGGTCTAAATCATCAAAACCTAAACTATCGGCTTGAGTTTGTGGGCGAACTGGCGCTGCACTTTCAGGAATAAACATATTTTTAGTACGCGGCTGCGCAGCCGGCTCTTGATAGTTATCGGTAGTATCAATACCCGATTGTGAAAACATAGAAGCAAGTTCAGGGGAGCGAGGACGCGGTGATTGTCGCTCTAGTAATGCTTGTAAGCTGTCAGCAACCTTTGCTTGTGGCTCAGGCTTAGCACGCTGTGGCTCTGGTCTTACAAAGTTATGCATGCTTTGCTGTGGCGCTTGAGCACGAGGCTCAGCATTACGTTGTGGTTGCGCTGCTACTTTAGGGGCTGCTTTGTCATAATCAACTGCCGCTACAATTTCTACACCGTTAGCCAGCTTCTTATTTGACATAATAACCGCATCAACACCTAATTCATCTTTAACTTCTTTAAGTGCTGTGCGCATATCTTTAGCAAAAAAACGTTTAATTTTCATGATTCAACCCCTGTTAAAATCTTATTGTTGCCCTACAGAGCTAACAATCTTTATCTGTCTTTCATCTGGTACCTCTTGATAAGACATCACTCTCAATCCTGGAATGGTGTACTTAACAAAACGAGATAACACAGTGCGTAACATTCCTGACGTTAGCAATATAGAAGGTTCACCGGCCATTTCTTGATTTTGATGCGCTTGTGTTAATGACACTTGAAGTCGCTCTGCAAGTCCTGGCTCAATACCGGCACCTTCATCACCTGCATTTTGTAATGACTGATGCAACATCTGTTCCAACTCAGGCGCCAAGGTTATGACAGGAATTTCTGATGACATTCCCACCGCATCTTGAACAATTAATCTACGCAGGGAAATACGCACTGCAGCCGTTAATACATCAGGGTCTTGGCTACGCGGACCATATTCAACAAGGGTTTGAACAATTGAGCGCATATCGCGAATAGCTACACCTTCATTCAATAAATTTTGCAGTACTTTTACAATTGCAGTTAATGGCAACACATCAGGTACTAGTCCTTCTACTAAGCGAGGATGGCTTTTAGCAAGCATATCAAGCAGGTTTTGAACTTCTTCGTGCCCTAGTAGCAACGCCGCACTGTTAGTTAATAACTGGCTAATATGAGTGGCAACTACCGTGGCTGAATCTACAACGGTATAACCTAGTGATTGCGCTTCATCTTTTTGATCAGGCTTGATCCATACTGCATCAAGGCCAAACGCAGGATCTTTAGTTTCAACCCCTTTAATAGGACCAAATACTTGCCCTGGGTTAATCGCTAGCTCGTCGCCATGTTTAAGTTCGCTTTCACCGGTTGAAACACCCATTAGCGTTATTCTGTAAGCATTTGGATCAAGCTCTAAATTATCGCGAATATGAACAGGTGGTACTAAAAAACCAAGTTCTTGAGAAAGCTTTTTACGTACACCTTTAATACGATTAAGTAGCTCACCACCTTGAGATTGATCTACCAACGGAATTAATCTGTAACCTACTTCTAGGCCAATTACGTCAACCTGCTGAACATCATCCC
Source organism: Colwellia sp. 6M3 (assembly GCF_014077595.1). Lineage (NCBI taxonomy): Bacteria > Pseudomonadati > Pseudomonadota > Gammaproteobacteria > Alteromonadales > Colwelliaceae > Colwellia > Colwellia sp. 6M3. The sequence goes on from NZ_JACGWF010000089.1 coordinate 15,071, forward strand.
AACCAAGTTCTTTTTGCTCTTGTTTATTGGCAATACCTGTTGCAGCGCTTCCGCCACTGGCGGCTTCTTCGGCTTCTGCTGCAGCGGCTTTTAACTTAGTTTGCTGTGTGTAGTAAGCTAAATAACCCAGTAACGCACCTAAACTTAAAAAAGCAATATGCGGCATACCAGGTACTAAGCCCATGATGATCAAAATACCTGAAGCAATAAAGAGTGATTTTTCGTTACCTAGTTGTTTCTTAAATTGGTCACCCATATTGAGCGACTCATTTTGACGTGTTACAACAATCGCGGTACCAATTGAAAGCAGTAAAGAAGGGAGTTGAGCAACTAAGCCATCACCAATGGTAAGTAATGTATATACTTCCATTGCGTTGCCAAAACTCAAATTATGTTGAATCATACCGACAAATAAACCACCAACAATATTGATGATTAATATAACAATACCTGCAATGGCATCGCCTTTTACAAATTTACTCGCACCATCCATTGAGCCGTAAAAATCAGCTTCGCGAGTTACTTCCTCGCGGCGGTCACGCGCTTGCTCAGCACTGATAAAACCAGCGTTTAAATCGGCGTCAATTGCCATTTGTTTACCCGGCATTGCATCAAGGGTGAAACGTGCAGATACCTCAGAAATACGCCCAGCACCTTTAGTAATTACCACAAAGTTAATAATGATCAGAATTAAAAATACGACCAAACCAACTGCGTAGTTACCACCAATAACAACTGAGCCAAACGCTTCAATTACTTTACCGGCAGAATCACCACCATTATGACCTTCAAGTAATACAACTCGAGTGCTGGCAACGTTAAGCGCTAAGCGCATAATCGTAGCGATTAGTAATACAGAGGGAAATATACCAAACTCAACCGGCTTCATCGTGTAAACAGTCACGAGTAAAACCACTAATGCGAGGGCAATATTAAACGAGAAAAGGATATCGAGTAAAAATGGCGGTAACGGTAAGATCACCATTCCCAAGGCTGCAAGCACAAGCAAAGGAGTACCTACCCCTTTGGCATAGTCTTTTTTGTCTCTGTTAAGTTGTTGTAATACCGCTTTAAAACTCATAATTCTACAATTTCAAAAAATTGACACTACGTAGAATTTGCAATAACTATTCCAAGTTACTAAGTTAACGGTTTAATACTTGTAGGCATCGGGGATTGGGAGCTTGTTATTGAGCTTAGTTGGACGTTTACCGCGCCCTTTATTAAAGCGCTTAAGCTGAAATACATACGCTAAAACTTGCGCTACTGCAGTAAATAGCTGATCGGGTATTTGCTCTCCTACTTCAGCCGTATGATAAAGCGCTCGGGTCAACATGGGGGATTCTAAAATAGGTACTTCATTCCCTATTGCTACTTTTCTAATTTGCATCGCCATTTCATCGATACCCTTAGCAAGCACTATTGGCGCTCCTGCGCGCTCTGTATCGTATTTTAATGCTACTGAGTAGTGAGTTGGGTTGGTAACAATAACATCAGCGTCAGGGACATCTTGCATCATACGGTTTTGCGACATTTGCCTTTGAGTTTGCCTAATACGCGCTTTTATTTGTGGGTCACCTTCAGAGTTTTTATACTCATCTTTAATCTCTTGCATTGTCATTTTAAGTTGTTTGTTATGGTTATAACTTTGAAATGGTGCATCAATAGCCGCAATAATAATTAAAGTGCACGAA
>NZ_JACGWF010000224.1:0-411 GCF_014077595.1 Colwellia sp. 6M3
ATCACATCCTGGGGCTGAAGTCGGTCCCAAGGGTATGGCTGTTCGCCATTTAAAGTGGTACGCGAGCTGGGTTTAGAACGTCGTGAGACAGTTCGGTCCCTATCTGCCGTGGGCGTTTGAGAATTGAAGAGGGCTGCTCCTAGTACGAGAGGACCGGAGTGGACGAACCGCTGGTGTTCGGGTTGTTATGCCAATAGCATTGCCCGGTAGCTACGTTCGGAACTGATAACCGCTGAAAGCATCTAAGCGGGAAGCAGGCTTTGAGATGAGTTCTCACTGGAGCTTTAAGCTCCCTAAAGGGTCGTTGGAGACTACAACGTTGATAGGTTGGGTGTGGAAGTGCTGCGAGGCATTGAGCTAACCAATACTAATTACCCGTGAGGCTTAACCATACAACACCCAAGTGGTTTT
>NZ_JACGWF010000144.1:0-6319 GCF_014077595.1 Colwellia sp. 6M3
CCATTATTGGTTGATTTATTTGAGCATGTTTCAAAAGATAATTAATTAAACTCGTTTAAAAATGTAAAAATGTAAAAATGTAAAAATGTAATTTTAGAGAGCCTTAAGCTCGGAGTGTTTATAAGTGCGAAGTACCGATGATTTAGTCAATAGTTCTGAAGATAACTTTATAGATAGTTTTGTAGAAGAATTTTGCAAAAACCAAACGTTGACCCCTATATCAATTGCAGATATTGCTGAGCTTGAAGCTCGTTTGATTGTTACGTTACCTAACTCATATAAATATTTGTTATCTAATTATGGCTTGCTTCATACACCCAATGTTATGACAAAAACCTGTGATTTATCAGTAGAATTAACTCAGGTTCAAGACTTCCTAAGTCTGGAAGACGTATATTCTTTATCTAAATTGTATGAAATGAGCGGGATGCCAAAAGGTCATATTTTGTTTGCTTCTGATTGTAAGGGCAATATGTTTTGTTTCAAACATGAAGATTGTGAAAAAATTGGCAGTGATATTCCAGTATGGTTTTACAATCAAAATAATCAAACCATTGAAAAAACGGCGGATACATTTAATCTGTGGTTACGGGAATTTAGCGTCTGCTAAGTTAACCCATACCTTTTATTTAAAGAAATAAAAAACGCCAGTAGTTTTACTACTGGCGTTTGTATTTTAGCGTATTAAACTTTTAACATTATTAATTTACGTTATGCAAAGTCATTATCTTAATGTTGAATTATTCGAAAATTAAAATAAATTAATACTTTTTACTAGCTCGGCTATGTTAAGTCGTAACCGAGCTATAAATTCATAATTAGCTTAGTTTTTTAATTAAACGTTCGGCAGCTTCACTTGAACTTGCTGGATTTTGACCACTAATAATACCGCTGTCTTCAACAACGAATGATACCCAGTCGTCACCTTTTTGGTAATCTGCACCTTGCTTAATTAACTCATCTTCCAGCAAAAATGGCACTATGTCGGTTAACTGCACGGCTTCTTCTTCGCTATTAGTAAAACCAGCAACTTTTTTACCCTTAACAATAGGGTTACCATCTTTGTCTTTAACATTAAGTAATACAGACGTTGAATGACAAACTACCGCTACAGGCTTATTTTGTTCGATAAATGCTGAGATCAAATCAATTGAGTTTTGATCATTAGTTAAATCCCACATTGGACCATGACCACCAGGATAGAAAACAGCGGCATAATCATTTGCATCAACTAAGTTTAACTTGATGGTTGTCGCTAGTATGGCTTGATTGGTGGTGTCATTTTCAAAGCGACGTGTTGCATCTGTTTGAAAATCAGCTTCTGCACTTTTTGGATCTAATGGCGGTTGTCCACCTAAAGGTGAGGCTAAAGTTACATTATATCCAGCATCAATTAATTGGTAGTATGGCGAAGCAAACTCTTCTAGCCAAAACCCTGTTTTCTCTCCAGTATCGCCTAATTGATCATGTGAGGTAAGAACCATTAATACTTTTTTATTTGTAGTCATTTTATCTTCTCTACGCGTTAAATGCGTGTTAATTGTTGGAGTAGAAGTTGATTAAGTACTTTATTATTAGTAACTAATCGACGTTTTAAATCATGTTCTTCATGCTATGAATAAATTATAGGCTTAATTATTTTTAATACAATGCAGAGTTTATTGATAACTTTGTTTTAATTATTGATACAATAGGTGTCATTAGTTTTATTGGCTACATGATTAATACGGATGATTTAATGGATATATCTTTTGAACAACTGAAAAGCATGGTGGTATTTTCACATATTGTAGAACAAGGTAGTTTTAGTGCAGCAGCAAAACATATTGGGCTTTCTCGAGCCGTGGTTAGCTATCATATTAAAAAATTGGAGCAACAGCTTGGCGTTGTACTATTAAATAGGTCAACACGCTCTATTGCGCTTACACAAGCAGGTAGTGATTATTACCAACGATGTCGTATCATTGCCCAACAGGCCAGTGCAGCCAACCAACAAATAGAAAATGTAAAAAATGAACCTGAAGGTTTACTCAAAATTACCTGTCCGGTGAGTGTCGGTTTGCATACTATTGTTCCTGCGCTAAATAAATTTAGAGATCTTTATCCAAAAATTGAGCTAAATGTCATGTTAACCGATGAAGTGGTAAATATTCTTAAAGAAGGTATAGATTTAGCCATAAGAGGCGCACCTTTGTCTGACTCTGGTTTACAAGCACGCAAGCTTGCCGTGTTATCTACTTGCATTTGTGGCTCACCAGAATATTTTAAAAAACATGGACGTGTAAACAAACCCAGCGAATTAAACCAACATAACTGGGTCGTTTATAAGCTTGCCAGTCAAAAATTAACGCTTGAAAAGTCAGGTCGAACCTATACAGTTGATATTAAAGGCACAATAACGACCAATAATGCTAGTGCAAGAACAGCCTTTGTTGAAGGTGGTCATGGCTTGGGACGAATTCCTGTTTATGATGCTTGGCCTAAAATCAAAGCAGGGCAATTAGAAACTGTTTTAAATGATTATCAACTCAACGCTATTGATGTTTACGGTGTATTTCCACCCGGAGCGGCAACGTCAAAAAAACTGCGTTTGTTAATTGATTTTCTTCAACAGTTTTTTGAACAACAACAATTAAGTTTGATGACTAACTTTAATTCTGCGTAGTGTTGAACTTGAAAAGGTTACTTTAGATGTTAAAAATAAAATCAACGCTAATGTGGGTATTGTTAGCTGTACTTGTTTCAGGTTGCAGTTTTAGGTTTGTATATAACCATTTAGACTGGTGGACAAACTGGTATTTGGATGATTATGTCACCCTGACAGATCAGCAACAGCAACTGTTTGATAATGAATTTGAACAATTACATCTTTGGCATCGCACTTCACAGTTACCTGTATATGTGCAGCAGCTTAAAAGTATTAAAGCCGACATAAACGGTGATATAAACGCACAGCGTGTTAAAGATAACCTGGCGCAACTGATACAACATTGGCAAAATTTTTTAATGGCGGCAGAGCCAAAATTGCAGCCTTTAGCTTTTAGTTTATCAAACAGTCAAAAACAGCAACTAATCACGGCATTACAAGAAAATAATCAAGATAATATTGATGACTTTGAAAACCTGAATGAGCAAGAATGGCTAGAAGAGCGTAGTGATGAACAAAAGGATCAACTTAAGTCATGGTTTGGTCGATTAACCGATGAACAAAAAGATCAAGTAACAAAACTGAGTGAAAAATATCAACGCTCTTTTACGCCCCGTATGGCTTATCGTCAACAATGGACTAACGAGTTTGCTCAACTGCTAAATGGTGATTTACCCGATCATCAATTTAAGTTTGAATTTTACCGTTTATTTGTCAATGGACGTAGTTTAAGAGATGAGCAACTTAATACTATTTCTGATAATAACAGTGAAGTTTTTGCTAATATTTTTCTTTATATGGTCACAACAGCAAATGATAAACAACGTAAACGTATTAATAAAAAACTCGATAAAGTTATCGGTGATTTAGAGTACTTAATTAGTAACGATTAGTGGCTGTTAGGACATATAAATAGGCCATTAGTTTATCAAGCTGATTTATGTAGACACAAGTATTAAACAATATTATGAAGGTTTAAGTGATCAGACAAAAAAGAGGTAGCATTTTAATGCTACCTCTTTTTTATTGATGCTAAGTACTATTACAAGTAATTGCCAATTAACTAAAACTGATATTTACTCAATAGCTTTCGTCATACGTTACAAAATATTAAGCAAAGTGCTTTTTAGTTAACGTAAGTACTTTTAACGTATTAGTTGCCCCAACAGTTTCCATTAAATCACCGTGGGTTAGAATAACTTTATCGCCTGCAACTAATTCTGAACCTTTTACTACTGCAGACATTACGTCTTGTGCCATTTTTTCAGCATTAATAGCACCAGTAGAGTCAAATGCTACCGGGTAAACACCACGATATATAGCCGTTTTAGTTAACGTTTTAGGGTGACGTGACAATGAGTAAATTGGTAAGCCTGAAGAAATACGCGACATAATTTGTGTTGTATGACCAGACTCAGTTAAGGCAATTATTGCTTTAACACCGTCTAAGTGATTAGCGGCATACATCGCAGACAATGCAATAGTTTCTGATACTTCAGTAAAAGTAGTTTCAACACGATGCTTTGAAGTGGTTACTGAACTTTCTTTTTCAGCACCAATACAAACGCTCGCCATGGCTTTTACGGTTTCAATCGGATATTTACCGGCAGCTGTTTCAGCTGAAAGCATAACCGCATCTGTACCATCAAGCACAGCATTAGCGACATCCATAACTTCAGCACGCGTAGGCATTGGCTGTTCAATCATGGTTTCCATCATTTGTGTTGCTGTAATAACCACACGGTTTAATTGACGGCTACGAGCAATAATATGTTTTTGCTTACCAACTAATGCAGCATCACCAATCTCAACACCTAAATCACCACGGGCAACCATAACAACATCAGAGGCTAAAATAATACCGTCTAATACTTCGTTATCATTTACTGCTTCAGCACGTTCAATTTTAGATACCAAGCGAGCGTCACAGCCAGCTTCTTGTGCTAATAAACGCGCTTCACGCATATCTGCTGCATCACGAGGGAAAGACACCGCTAAGAAATCAACATTAATTTTTGCTGCTAATTTAATATCTTCTTTATCTTTAGCAGTAAGTGCAGGGGCGGTAAGACCACCACCTTGGCGGTTAATGCCTTTGTTATTTGATAATGGACCACCAACAGTAACTTCGGTAAATACTGATTGGCCTTTAGTTTCTAGTACACGTAATTGCACACGACCATCGTCAAGTAATAAAATATCACCAGGGATAACATCTTGTGGAAGTTTTTTGTAATCAATACCGACTTTTTCCTGACAACCTTCACCTTTAGCCATTGAAGCGTCTAATTCAAACTTATCTCCTATTGCTAATTTGATTGGACCATTCTTAAAGGTAGAAACACGAATTTTTGGACCTTGTAAGTCACCTAAAATACCAACATAAATACCAAGTTCTTTTGATAATTCACGAACCATATTAGCGCGGTCTATATGATCTTGAGGAATACCGTGAGAAAAGTTCAACCTAACAACGTTTACACCTGCAGCCAATACTTGTTTTAATATGTTTCTATCGTCAGTTGCCGGACCTAAAGTCGCGACAATTTTGGTTCTTCTAGGCATTGTAATCCTTAAATTTATATATTTTTTATGTGTTTTACAGCGTTTGGTTTTTACCTGTCGCTACTCATTAGTCTTTACGTTCGAAGCGTGAGCTACGCAGACTGTCCTTAACTTTTTTCAAATTATCTCTAAACTTTGTGCCACGACGTAGAGTGAATCCGGTCGCTAAGCAATCAATTAACGTCAGCTGTGCAATGCGCGATGCCATAGGCATGTAAAGATCGGTATCTTCGGCAACATCTACTGATAATACAAAATTACACTCTTTAGCTAATGGTGTGCCTGCCGTTGTTATACCTATTACCGTTGCATCGTTTTCACGGGCTAAACTGGCGACATCAACCAATGCTTTAGTTCTGCCGGTATGTGAGATCACAACAACAACATCACCTTGGCGACTATTTATAGCACTCATACGTTGCATTAATATGTCATCGAAATAAACAACAGGTACATTAAAGCGAAAAAACTTATTTTGTGCATCATGTGCAACGACAGCAGAAGCACCTAAACCAAAAAAGGAAATTTTATTTGCTTGTGTTAACAAATCTACTGAGCGGTTAATCGTTGAAGTGTCTAAGCTTTTACGCGCTAATTCTAGGTTAGCCATTGTTGATTCGAATATTTTTGAGGTATATTCATCAGCAGAGTCATTTTCGTCAACATGACGGTTAACATAAGGCGTACCATTAGCAAGACTTTGTGCTAAATGGAGTTTAAAGTCGGGATAACCTTTTGTGTCAAGGCGACGACAAAAGCGATTAACGGTTGGTTCACTTATATTAGCTTGCTTCGCCAAGGCGGCGATACTGGCATGTATAACAGTACCAGGTGATGATAATATAACTTCTGCCACTTTACGTTCAGATTTACTGAAAGTATCTAACTCATTGGCGATTTTTTCTAATATATTCATTACGTATTAGCCTTAGCGCGTTACTTAATTGGTACTATACTGTCCATATTAAGAATAACTGTAATTTGTTTTCTGTCTTTACAACAGAAAATATGAAAATTAATTTCATATTTCAGGGTAATATAAAACAAAAGTGGTGGTTTTTGCAAACCTTTAATAGTTCTTTGTTTGAAAATTGGCTTGCAGCCTTT
>NZ_JACGWF010000053.1:0-29042 GCF_014077595.1 Colwellia sp. 6M3
ACAAAGTCGGCTTGTAAACAAATACAAACCAAGGTTGACAGCTTAAATGGCCAAGCCTTTAGTGTCTTACTTAATTGCACTAATTATGAAGGCAGTACACCAGCGGCACACAAAATATCAAACGACTATTTCTTATGGTTAAATAAACAAAACTGTATTGCTTGGGCGGCTATTTATCACCAAAAAATTTACGCTGACATGGCTAAAAATCAACAACCTGCAATGTTTGAATTTCAAAACCGTCGCGAATTTTATGATGTGGAGTCGGCAAAATCTTGGTTAGCTAGCCAATCCGTTGTCATATCTTAAATAGTAGGATTTTATCGGGTTATCTCTTAAATCTGGCTTATTTTTTTCTAGCGAGTTTCTCCGCTTTTTTTTCTTCTCTTCTGCGTTTAAAAAATGCTGAAAGCATATCGCTACATTCTGTAGCTAAAAGTCCAGACTTTACTTGAACCTGATGATTGTGCTTTTCATGGTTTAATAATGAAAATGCACTGCCTGCGGCCCCCGTTTTTAAATCTTTGCTGGAAAATATTAAGCGATTTATACGGCTATGCACCAACAAACCAGCACACATAGGGCAAGGTTCAAGAGTTACGTACAATGTACAATCGAGTAGTCGATAGTTTTGTAAGTTTTTACCGGCATCGCGAATGGCCATCATTTCTGCATGTGCAGAAGGGTCATTATTCATAATCGACTGATTATAGCCTTCGCCGACAATCTCACCATTACAAACAACAACAGCACCAACCGGTATTTCATTATGGCTATCAGCAAGGTTAGCCAGTTCAATGGCTCGCCGCATAAAATGATTATCTTCTTCAGAAAAAGCGTCTTGCACATCGCATTCATCAGTAGGAATGTTGGCTTTATCTGTGAGCTGTATGTTAATTTTGTTTGTGAGATTTTTTTTTAACATGAGTTATAAAAACATTTCTAGTAAATCGTTGAGGTATCTGTGCCCAAGCTTGCTAACAGACCAAAGTGTGCCATCAAACTCCATCAGGTTTTTATCTTTAGCAATTAATAATGTGGGTAAAACAGTATCAACACTTAAGCCAGTAAACGCTTGATATTCATCAAGTGAAAAGCCAGAAAACAAACGTAAGCGGTTCATCATGTACTCAAAAGGTAACTCTTCAGCGCTTACCGTATGCAGTTTATCTAGTGCTTTTCTACTGGTATCTAAATAACCTTTAGGGTGCTTCACTTTTACGGTACGGTGAACAGTTTGTTTATTCACATCAGTAATTTTACCATGCGCACCACAACCAATACCGAGGTAGTCGCCAAACTTCCAATAGTTTAGATTATGTTGGCATTGAAATTCCGGCTTACTATAAGCTGAAATTTCATATTGCTGATATCCAGCTTCATTAAGTAAAGCAATGCCTTGATCTTGAATATTCCACAGTACTTCATCTTGTGGCAATTTGGGTGGCCGTGAATGAAACGCTGTATTGGGTTCAATAGTTAATTGATACCAAGAAATATGACTAGGATTTAAACGTATAGCCGTTTTTAAATCATCTAGTGCATGGGCAACCGTTTGATCAGGCAAACCGTGCATTAAGTCAAGGTTAAAGCTTTTTACGCCACATTCACTTGCTAAATTAGCCGCTACTTTGGCTTGTTCACTATCATGTATTCGGCCTAACTTTATCAACTTATCTGAAGCAAAACTCTGAACACCAATGGATAATCTTGAAACACCGCCGTTAAAAAAGCCTATAAACTTTTCTGCTTCTACCGTACCTGGATTAGCTTCTAAGGTTATTTCTATATCAGCCTTATGCTCAAAACGTTGTAATACCTCGGTTAATAGTTGATCTATCGCAGGTGCTGAAAATAAACTGGGTGTACCTCCACCAATGAAAATTGAGTGTAAAGGCCTATCATTTAATGCAAAGCGCTCAATGTCGCTGTCTAAATCCAGCAGTAACTGTGCAATATAGTCTTGCTCAGGAATAGCATGTTTTAATGCATGAGAATTAAAGTCACAATATGGGCATTTTTCAACACACCAAGGTATATGAATATATAACGAAAGTGGTGGTGCAATTAACATTTAACGTAATACTTCTAAAAGCTGAGGAATAAGTTTTTCTAGCGCTTGGCCGCGATGGCTAAGTTGGTTTTTTAAATCACGTGGTAACTGTGCTGATGTCATTTTATGATCGGCTTGCCAAAATACGGGATCGTAACCAAATCCTTGTTGACCTATTTTCTCTCTGGTAATGCTACCTTCCCAAACACCATGACAAATAAGTGGTGTTGGATCATTCTCATGACGCATATAAACCAAAACGCAATGAAAACGAGCAAAACGCTGATCGTCAGCAACATCGGCTAGTGCATTTAATAACTTATTGGTGTTGTCGTCATCACTGGCGTTTTCACCTGCATAACGTGCGGAATAAACGCCTGGTGCACCATTTAATGCGTCAACCTCTAAGCCTGAATCATCGGCAATGGCTGCAAGTCCCGTAGATTTTGCTGCATGGCGTGCTTTAATTATCGCGTTTTCGACAAAGGTGGTACCCGTTTCTGCAACATCACTTACATTGAATTCACTCTGGGGTTTAATTTCAATATTTTGAGCCGCTAACAAACGGGCTAACTCGTTAACTTTGCCTTGGTTGCCGGTCGCTAATACGATGGTGGTCATCACGAATACCTTAGAATTAATTAATCATAACAATGGCGCGCATAATACCTTAATCTACAACAAAGAGGGAGCATCAAAGCACTAATTAAATAAAACGCAGAGGCACTATGTCGTTAAAAGATACCTTCATTGGTTTAGTTATTATTTTTATCTGGGGCTTTAATTTTGTCATTATTGCTTGGGGCATTCAGTCAATGCCGCCCTTACTTATGGGGGGCTTACGGTTTTTATTAGTCGCTTTACTCGGCTCTATGTTTGTTGCTAAACCTAATATACCTTGGCGATGGATGGCACTTTATGCACTAACCTTGTGCTTTGGGCAATTTTCATTACTATTTTCAGCTTTAGCGTTTGGTATGCCAGCGGGACTTGCATCCTTAGTATTGCAGTCGCAAGCGGTGTTTACTTTATTGTTTTCGTTAATCATATTAAAAGAACAAGTAAAAAATAGTCAAGTACTGGCCATGCTCATAGCAGGAGGTGGTTTATATATCATTGGCAGTTCTGGTCAAGCACATAGTATGACACTGCTTGGGTTTAGTTTAACCATTGCAGCAGCCATTGCGTGGGGCTTAGGTAATGTTGTTAATCGAATGATAAATCAACGGGGCTATCGCGCGAATATTGGTTTAGTAGTTTGGTCGTCTTGGCTAGCTATGGTACCGTTTTTTGTGACCAGTTACTGGGTAGAAGGAGAGGTAGCCATAGTAAATAGCCTACAAAACTTGAATTGGTTAAGTGTTACCGTTTTATTTTATTTGGCGATTGCCGCATCTATTATTGGCTATAGTTTGTGGAGCTATTTATTAACGCATTATCCTGCTGGGCAAGTGGCTCCATTAACGCTAGGTGTGCCGGTAATCGGTATAATGTCAGCGTCGTTCTTACTTGAAGAACAAATGTCAGAACAGCAAATATTCGGCATTATGATTGTGATGCTGGGCTTATTGGTGAATACCTTTGGCAGCAAAATTTATCGAAAATTATATTTGAAGTCATAAGGTTAAAATGGCTTGAGTCGGTTTGTAATTGCTTGAAATTGGACTTGAATTTCACCCATAAATATAAATAAAGTGAGATCATACTAGGTTGGTGCAATTAAGTTAGCCTATTTTAAATACAAAAATGGCACAGTGATATTTATTGTGCCATTTATCATTCTACTGCTAACTATTTGGTTAAGCTAATCAACATAAAATTTTTGCGAAAAAGTTAAATTATGCTGCTTACCTTTATCAGTGATCATAATATCAAAGTAAATGGTTTCTTCATTGCTATAACTAACTTGCGCTAGATAATAAACAGCATCGCCTTCTTTTACTTCCATAAAATCTAACGATTTAATTTGCCCTATGTCATTGCGCGCTCTACCGTTAATATTTACGGTTTTTGCTGGATTGCCATCTTGCGTGTTATCGAGCACAGCAATATTAACTAATCCTTTATATCGGCTTCGTTCAATGCCATAAGCTTTGGCAATTTCAGGTGTCAAAAACGTTGAACCTAATGCAATATAATGGACATTAATATCATCCATTTCTTTCATGTTTTCAGCGTTAACCGAAGTAGTAAAAATTAACGCCAAAGCGCATATTAACATGAGCTTATTTAATATTATTTTCATGTTGTTGTCCCTATCATTTAAGTCGTTATTGTTAAGTATAGTTGCTGATGAGTATCAGGGTAAATTAACTGTTATAACATTGACCAATATGGTACCCAGCCGCCAAGCAAAATGTTAAGTACATTCAACAATAAAAAAGCGATAAGTACAGATAAATCAAGCCCGCCAATACTGGGAATAATACGTCTAATAGGCGATAAAATTGGTGCGGTAAGTTGATTGAAAATCATTTGAGTTGGATTGTAACCTTGCACTACCCAGCTCATTAATGCCATAACAAGCATGATGATAAACAATAATATACCTGTTTGTTTAATTAGGTAAATTAAGCCTAAATATAAAGCTGAAATAATATCAATCGGGCCGCCATTGAGTAGCGGAATAATGATAAAAGTTAAGGTCGCGAAAATATAAGCTAAAACAATCGTGGCTAGATCAACACCGCCAACACCCGGAATTATTCGGCGTAAAGGGATAACTAAAGGGTTACTTACTTTTACAATAAACTGGCTAAGTGGATTGTAAAAATCAGCACGAACAAGTTGTAGCCAAACGCGCAGCACTAAAATCATCAACAAGGTGTCAAAGGCAAATTTAAGCAAGTAATTAATTGCTTCCATCTAAAACTCCAAAAATATAAAAAATTAAGGTAATCAGTGTTTTATTTGTTTTTCAAATATAAAACACTGCAAATATATCGATAGTAATATGATTAACCGTTTTTCGCCATTTCTTTAGCGCGCGCAACGGCACAATTCATAGCATTGGATACCAGTTTTTCCAAGCCACCCTCAATTAAAGAGTTTAAGGCTGCTTGGGTTGTACCGCCTTTAGACGTTACATTTTCACGAAGTTTGCCGATAGGTTGTTCGTTTTCAATCACCATTTTAGCAGCGCCCAATGCCGTTTGTTGCACAAGTTCACGACTGTCTTGCTCACTAAACCCGTATGCTATCGCTTGCTTTTGCATTGCTTCCATAAACAAGAAGAAGTAAGCAGGGGCGGAACCAGAAACGGCAATGATATGGTCAATTTGCTCTTCAGATACCAACCATTTAACGATGCCAACAGACTCCATTAGTGTGGTAGTAAATGTTTTTTCTTCTTCACTTGTATGATCATTCGCATATATTCCAGATACACCAAAGCCGAGTTGTGAAGGTGTATTTGGCATCGTTCTTATCACAGTACAAGGTTTAACTAACGCTTGTTCTATTTGCGAAATGGTGCAACCTGCAGCAACAGAAATAAAACATTTTTTGGTAATATCTATATTCTCGCCTAAGTGCTGGCAAACTTCTTCAATGAGGTAAGGTTTTACGCCAAGTACGATGACATCAGCAAAAGTTGTTGCTTCAATATTACATTGTGTTTGCTTAATACCGTGTGCTGCTTGCAGTGCTAAACGCTTTTCTGCAGAAGGGTTCGATACGATAATATGTTCAGGGTTAAAACCGCCATTAACTAAACCCGAAATAATTGCACCGTTCATGTTACCTGCGCCAATAAAAGCTATTTTTTTCATAAGTTTCCTATCAAATATTGCTGATTGAATGAATATAATTCTTCATTCAATATAAGAATTTTGTTGTGTTAAAGCCGCCACTATTGCTAGCGGGTACTTAATTTTCATCATTGTACTATTTTTTGAGTTAAATTATTTAGCTTCTAGCACCAAATATTGCTGAACCAATGCGAACTAAGGTAGAGCCTGCATTAATAGCAAGTTGCAAATCTGCAGACATACCCATTGATAAAGTATCTATGCTTGGGTATTGCTTTTGAAGTTTCAAAAATAAATTTTGCATTTCGATAAAACTTGCTTGAGAAGCATTTTTTTCTGGGATTGCCATCAAACCGCGTAGGCATAAGTTATCGCATGTTTCGATAACATCAAGCAACGCAGGAAGCTCTTGCGGTAAAACCCCAGATTTACTTAATTCGCCACTAATATTCACTTGTAAACAAATGTTTAGCGGGGTATCTTGACCAGACCTATGCTCGTTAAGGCGTTTTGCAACTTTAATTCTATCTATGCTATGTACCCAAGAAAAATGGCTGGCAATTAATTTGGTTTTATTCGTTTGAATTGGGCCAATAAAGTGCCACGTAATATCAGTTTTATTCTGCAAAGCGGTAATTTTTTCAACGGCTTCTTGCACATAGCTTTCGCCAAAATTTCGTTGCCCAGCATTATAGGCTTGCTCGAGCATTTCAATAGGTTTAGTTTTACTAACTGCAAGCAAAGTAACTTCATCAGCGTTGCGATTGGCAAGCTGACAAGCAGAAGAAATTTGCAGTTCTACAGCAGCAATATTATCTTTAATAGCAATCATATTGTTTATTTCAGTTCTCAATGACTTATTCAGTTGTTAATTAATAATTAATTAAACTCAGAGGTTTGTATGGATATTACCGAATTACTCGCATTTAGTGTTGAAAATAATGCTTCAGATTT
Organism: Colwellia sp. 6M3; assembly: GCF_014077595.1. Lineage (NCBI taxonomy): Bacteria > Pseudomonadati > Pseudomonadota > Gammaproteobacteria > Alteromonadales > Colwelliaceae > Colwellia > Colwellia sp. 6M3. The sequence continues at coordinate 6,757 of NZ_JACGWF010000053.1, forward strand.
ACATTTATCAACCGGCACACCCCCGTCAATTCGCGTTGATGGTGACGTACGTAAGCTAAATATACCAGCATTTGACGAAAAAGATGTCAACGCTTTGGTCTATGATATTATGAATGATCGCCAACGCAAAGAATATGAAGAAAATTTAGAGGTCGATTTCTCTTTTGAAGTGCCAAATTTAGCACGTTTCAGGGTAAATGCATTTAATCAAAACCGTGGCCCTGCAGCCGTATTTCGTACCATACCAAGTAAAATTTTATCATTAGACGATTTAGGTTGCCCTGATATTTTTAGAGATATATCTATGCTTCCTCGTGGTTTAGTGCTTGTTACTGGACCAACGGGTTCAGGTAAGTCAACCACGCTCGCGGCTATGGTTGATCATATAAATAAAACCAAACATGATCACATTTTAACGATTGAAGATCCTATCGAATTTGTTCATCAAAACCATTCATGTTTGATTAACCAACGTGAAGTTCATCGCGATACCTTAAGTTTTAGCGCGGCATTACGCTCAGCATTACGTGAAGATCCCGATGTAATTTTAGTTGGTGAAATGCGTGATTTAGAAACCATACGTTTAGCGATGACCGCAGCTGAAACCGGCCATTTAGTGTTTGGCACCTTGCATACAACTTCTGCACCTAAAACCATTGACCGTATTATTGATGTGTTTCCGGGTGAAGAAAAAGCTATGGTGCGTTCAATGCTTTCTGAATCACTACGCGCGGTAATCTCACAAACGTTAGTTAAAAAAGTGGGTGGCGGTCGTGTTGCTTCACACGAAATAATGATGGGTGTACCGGCAATTCGTAACCTTATTCGTGAAGATAAAATTGCGCAAATGTACTCAGCGATTCAAACCGGTATGTCTCATGGCATGCAAACAATGGATCAATGTTTACAAAACCTGATCAACCGCGGCATGATCACCAGACAAGATGCCATGGATAAAGCACAAGACAAAAACCAATTTACTGGTTATTAGTCTCTGATCTATAAAGGGTAATTCAATGAGTTTTCATGATTTATTACAAAAAATGGTGCAGCACGGCGCATCAGATATGTTTGTTACCGCTAAATTAGCTGTAAGCGCAAAAGTTAATGGGGAACTTGTTCCTATTGACGATCATATTTTATCGGCCTCTGAATCTTTAGGTTTGGTTCATGACGCCATGTCAGAAAAGCAAAAAACTGCATTTGATGAAGAAAAAGAATGTAACTTTGCAATTTCAATTGACGATATAGGACGATTTCGTATATCGGCGTTTTGGCAACGAGACATGGCTGGTATGGTTATTCGCCGCATTGTTACCGAAATTCCAGATGCCGATGAATTAGGCTTACCTTCAGTATTGAAAGACGTGGTTATGTCAAAGCGTGGTTTAGTACTATTTGTGGGTGGTACGGGTACGGGTAAGTCTACTTCGATGGCTGCGTTAATTGGTTATCGAAATAAAAACTCTCGTGGTCATATTTTAACTATAGAAGATCCGGTTGAGTTTGTTCATGAACACCGAAAATGTATGGTTACACAACGTGAAGTTGGCCTTGATACAGAAAGCTTTGGCGCGGCACTTAAAAGCTCTTTACGCCAAGCACCAGACGTTATTCTAATTGGTGAAATTCGTAATCAAGAAACCATGGAGCACGCGTTAAGTTTCGCAGAAACGGGTCATCTATGTATTGCGACCTTGCATGCTAACAATGCAAACCAAGCAATTGATCGTATTATGCATTTAGTACCTGCTGAACAGCATGGTAAGTTATTGTTTGACCTTGCGTTGAACCTGCGCGGCATTATTGCCCAACAGCTTATTCCAACCCGCGATGGTAATGGTCGTTTAGCTGCTATTGAAGTGTTATTAAACTCTCCATATGTTGCCGAATTAATTAAAAAAGGTGATGTGGGTAGTATTAAAGAAGTGATGGAAAAATCTACCGATCAAGGTATGCAAACATTTGACCAAGCACTCTTTAATTTATATCAACAAGGGCTAATTAACTACGCTGATGCACTGCATCATGCCGACTCACCAAACGATTTACGCTTAATGATTAAATTACGCAGTAATGATCAAGGTGGAACTGGTTCATTGTCAGGTGTCACTATTGATGGTCTAGCGCCGAAAGAAGATTAATTTTTATAACGTTTTTTATTAATATAGTGTGTTAGTAGGATGAAGTAGCATATATTTCATCCTACTATTTATTATCCAACTGTATTCTTCATATCATCGACCAAATGGTGATAACTATTAAGCCCTTCATCCTTTTAATTAACTTCGCTTAGTTTATCAGCCTATCGTCGCGTCTAAGTCTCACAAAATCGTTGCTTTTGAAGCCTTACTTCTTTGGTATTTTGATAGCTAAAATATACCACCAGATAAATTTATTCCTATTGCAGAGCAGTATGGATTAATAATTTATATAGGCACTTGGACATTACAACAATCGTGCATCGCAGCAGTAAACTGGCAATCATTGAATTATGAGCCACAATCCTCAGCCAGTGTAAATGACCCTGTATTGCAGTTATACGATGAAATTTCATCATTATCGATTATTTAAAGTTTAGCCGCTAATACCTTAAAAATTGATCGTCCCTTTGTAAACATGCAAGATACAACTGACATGGCCATTATTGAAACGGTAAAACATATGACAGTTAAGCTTAATTATGATGTTGTAGCTCAGGGAGTTGAAACCAAAGAGCAAGCCAATAAACTATCAGCACTAGACATTGAGATGCTACAAGGTTCTCACTTTTCAAGGCCTTTAGCGTCAGGTTTAGTAAAGGAATATTTATTGGAAAACTCACCAAAAATATAATGTATTATTCAATATAATATAACTTAATTTGCCTGTGTTTTTTCAGGGAAATACATAAACCAATAGGACAGTTAAATGTTAACTATAATTCGTTTCAGTACCCTTATTTTCGCTCTTTTGTGTGTAGCATCGGCCACAGCAAATACTGATACATTTATGGCAGGGCCAGTCATAAAAAACTACGGTAAACATGCGAAAGTTCAGCAAGATCTCAAACTTGATAAAAACAGTGTTTTTAAAGTTGCGTTTGATCTTGGCGATCAAGGTAGTGTCGGTAAAGTAAATGGAAGTATTGAAACGCTAGCACGTTTTATTAATATGCATGTGGCTAATGGCGTGCCGCTAGAGAATATTAATTTAGCGGCTGTTGTACATGGTAAGGCAGGCTTTGACTTGCTAAAAGCATCGTTATATCAAGAGAAGTATCAACAAAAAAATGCCAATCATGATTTAGTGCAAGCGCTCATGAAAAACCACGTTAGCATATTCTTATGCGGCCAATCAGCAGCGTACCATGGTATTACCAATGATATGGTCATGCCGGGTGTTCAAGTGGCATTATCAGCCATGACAGCGCATGCAGTATTACAAAACAAGGGATATTCGCTTAATCCGTTCTAAGGTATTGAATACTTTTTTATATACTAAATACGTTCGATAAGCCCCAAATCCACAAGGGGATAGAGACCATAGATATTACGGTAGTAACAACCACAATGCCGGCAACCGTTTCTTGATGCTTGTTATGTTGTTTAGAGATTAAATAGGCATTCACCCCTAAAGGGCTTGCACTCAAAATAACTAAAGTCATGGTCGTAATGACTGGAAATTGGAAGATATAAAAACTGGTTAAAAAGATTAAGCTTGGTAACAACAACAGTTTTAAAATACTGGCAGTAATAATGAATTTAACTTCACTACGAATTTTATAAAACGCCAATGAGGCGCCAAGTAGAAACAGTGCCAAAGTAATGGCCGGCTTTCCTAACATGAGCAAGCTGCTGTTTATAACCATGGGTAGTTTAATTGCGAGTAAATTAATCATAAAGCCGCCGATTATCGCGATTAATAACGGGTTTAAAAAAGTCTGCTTTAAAAATATTCGCCAATTAAATTGTGCAATGTTAACCGCGAGTAAGCTCGTGGTAGCAATTAATAGCGCACTGTGTAAGCTCACAACTAAAAATATGGTCGGTAATACTTGCTCGCCCAAAACCATTAAAGCGATTGGCATACCGACAATAACGTTGTTTGAATAACCTGCGCCGAAAGCATAAACCGCGGATGCAGGTAGATCATGATTTAAATCTTTATGAAAATAATAATTTATTGCCCAAGCTATGCCATAAACCACTAACAATGGTAAATAAAAAGCACTATAAATATTTAAATCTATATTGCTCATATCAGCATTAGCTAACTGTTGGAATAAAAATGCGGGAATAGCGATGTTAAAGGCAAACTTGGTTATTGCTTCAACCTGTGCTTTATTAAGCCAGTTAAACTTAGCCAATAAAAAACCGACAAGACCTACAATAATCAATGGACTAATAAGTGTAAAAGTATCCATTAATTAGCCACGTTAGAAGCTGAATTAATCAACAACGAATGATAAGTTAGTGGTAATACGAATAAATTAAGCGTTACAAGGTGGGCGTTAATATTGATTTTCAAAGTAGCTTTCTATAATTAATTTTGCTGATTCGGCATCGATATTATCTTTTTTAAGATTACGATAACCGCCTTGTTCAAAAAGCGCTTCTTTAGCCGTAGCGGTTGTTAAACGCTCATCTTGAAATTCAACCTTCAGACCAAAGCGCCCTGAAACACGGTTACCAAATTTTTTAGCATCGTGAGTTAGTTGCTGCTCACTACCGTCCATATTTAATGGTAAACCAACGACAATAAAGTCGGGTTGCCATTCTTTAATATACTTGGTCATGCCTTCCCAATCAGGAATACCATCACGCGCTTTCACAGAGCCTAAAGGCGAAGCTGAGCCTGTTATTTCTTGGCCAACAGCCACACCAATATACTTTTTACCAAAATCAAAGCCGAGTATAGTTCGCTCGCCAACCACTGCCTTACTTGCCATTATGCATGCCCAACTTCATTGGATAAATGTGCCATATCAATACCCAGTTTTTCCGTGGCTTTTTTCCAGCGTTGCTCAATGGGAGTATTAAATAAGATATCGCCATCTGCTGGCGTTAAAAGCCAAGAGTTAGCTTTTATTTCTTCTTCTAATTGACCGGGTCCCCAGCCTGCATAACCTAATGTTACCATATACTTAGCGGGCGCACCTGCTGTACCTAGCGCCATTAAAATATCTTTTGACGTAGTAATCATAACGTCTTCACTAAGCGCTAAAGAGCTATTCCAACCCGCTTGTGTGCTGTGTAAAACAAAACCACGGTCTTGCGAAACAGGGCCACCCGTTAATACTTGTTGATCAAGTTCAGGCGCGTCAGTTTTGTCTTCGTCAATTTGGGTTAGTAATTCGTTCAAAGTGACATTAATGGGCAGGTTTATGATCAAACCCATTGCCCCTTCAGCATTATGCTCACAGATATAAGTCACCGTTTTATTAAAATACGAGTCGTCTAAGCTGGGCATAGCAATCAAAAGTTGATTTTCAAAACTGTCCATACATATACCTTAATAATTGAGGAGAAATACGCTAAAAATAGCTTTCTATAGCGTAGTTCTCAAACAGAGTTACTTAGCGCTTTTTAATGTTTTGCTCGATGGCATCCATTAATTTTCCGCTAATGTTTATTGGGTATGCTGCTTCAATTTCGCGAATACAGGTTGGGCTAGTAACATTGATTTCAGTGACCTTGTCGCCAATAACATCTAAGCCAACAAAAAATAAGCCGCGTTTTTTCAATTCTGGTGCAATAGTTTCTGCAATAAATTTATCGCTGGCACTTAATGGCCTTGCTACACCACGACCACCAGCGGCTAAATTACCACGAGTTTCTCCTTGTGCAGGAATACGGGCTAAACAATAAGGCATTGGTTCGCCATTCACGATTAATATACGTTTATCACCATCAACAATTTCTGGTAGGTACTCTTGAACCATAGCATATTGTGTTGAATGTGCTGTTAAAGTTTCAAGAATTACACCAACGTTAGGATCGTTTTCACCGATACGGAAAATAGATGAGCCGCCCATACCATCTAATGGCTTAATAATAATATCTTTGTTTTCTTTGTGAAACTCTCTGATTTTTTGATTATTACGTGTAACCAATGTTTTTGGCGTTAGCTCGGGAAACCAAGCGGTAAATAGCTTTTCGTTACAATCACGTAAACTTTGTGGCTTGTTAACAATTAAAGTACCGGCAACTTCAGCACGCTCTAGCATGTAGGTAGCGTAGATAAACTCGGTATCAAAAGGCGGATCTTTACGCATTAATACGGCGTCTAAGTCAGCTACGTTGATATCTTCACGTTCGTCTAATTCATACCAATGTTCAGTATCATCAAATACTTTTACTTTTGCTGCTGTAGCTCGACAAACACCTTGTTCTAAATAGAGATCTTGCATCTCCATATAATAAATTTCATAACCGCGCGCTTGCGCTTCAAGCATCATTGCCATTGAAGAGTCTTTTTTTACTTTGACCTCGGAAATAGGGTCCATAACTACGCCAATTTTTATGCTCATGTTTTTTCCTAATTGTATTGTTAATAAATGCTATCGCATTGTTGGAATGCAATATGCCAATTTAAATGAATGTAAATTTACTGATAAATCATTAATAACTAAAATATAATTCACTAATAACTATCGAATAGCTAATGTAAATCACCATAACGGCATTGTAATGCTGTAATTGCGGTTAGGGCGGCTGTTTCAGTTCTCAGTACTCTTGGACCAAGTAAAACATCGTGAAAGCCAGCTTTGTTAGCACTTGCTATTTCACTGTCATTTAGTCCACCCTCAGGCCCAATTAACAAACGCACACGTTGATTCTCTATGGGTAAACTCATAATCGAATGCTGAGCTTTAGGGTGTAAATTAAGCTTTAATGCTTCACTGTCTTGCTGTAACCAATCGTCTAAATAAATCGGTGGTGCCACTATAGGGACCGTACAACGGCCACTTTGTTCACAGGCACTGATCACTATTTTTTGCCATTGTTGATGCTTTTTCTCTAAGCGTTCACCGCTAAGTTTTACACCGCAACGTTCAGTGAAAATTGGCGTTATAGTATTAACGCCTAATTCTACCGACTTTTGTAAAGTGAAATCCATGCGATCGCCACGAGAAATGCCTTGGGCTAAATGTATATTCAGTGGTGATTCGTTCTCAACCAGCTTTTTAGCCAGAACCTCTACATCAGCACTTTTTTTACCAACGTTAGTCAGTTTGGCTTGATACTCAAAATAACCATCTTGTTCAGCTATACCATTAAATAATGTAATGTCGTCACCATTTTTAAGACGTAGCACGCGCACAATATGGCCAAATGCATCTTCGTTTAATGCTTGGGTTTGACCTACTTCAAATGTTTGTGCTTGGTAAATACGAGGGTTACGCATAAGGGTGTTCCATTTTCGCTAATTAAATTTTAAATAGAGCTTTAATTGGTTGAGTTTACATTATCTAATATCGTAAAGGCTATTATTGATGTAAGGCCAATACTTATTTTGAAATTTTTGGTCTTGGCTGTATTTTAAGCCTAGCCTGTAGATAAGGGCGTTTGCTGCTAAATTCAATTGATAGGGTATATTATTTATTTTAACCGTAGCTTAAAAGCAAAAAACCGCTCAAAGAGCGGTTTTGTTAAACAAGCATTATAAATTAAATGCCAGCAGACAAACGTAATGCTTCTGCTTTATCTGTTTTTTCCCAGCTAAATGCTGTGAAAGTGTCATCGCCAACGGTCATTTCAAAAGGTTCGCGACCAAAGTGACCATAAGCAGCTGTTTGCTGATACATAGGGTGCAAAAGGTCTAACATTTTAGTTATTCCGTAAGGGCGTAAGTCAAAGTGCTCACGAACTAGTTCGACTAAACGCTCTTCAGATACTTTGCCTGTACCAAAACTATCAATTGAAATTGACGTTGGCTCAGCAACACCAATAGCGTAAGAAATTTGAATCTCACAACGATCAGCCAAGCCAGCAGCAACAATATTTTTAGCGACATAACGACCTGCATAAGCCGCGCTGCGATCAACTTTTGATGGATCTTTACCTGAGAATGCACCACCACCATGACGAGCCATGCCGCCATAGGTATCAACAATAATTTTACGACCTGTTAAGCCACAATCACCAACCGGGCCACCAATAACAAAACGGCCAGTAGGGTTGATATGGTATTTAGTGTCTTTAGTTAACAATTCTGCAGGTAACACATGCTTAATGATGTTTTCCATTACCGCATCATGTAAATCTTGTTGTTTGATGTCTGGGTTGTGTTGTGTAGACAAAACAACCGTATCAATCGCTACCGGTTTGTTATCTTCATATATAAAGGTAACTTGGCTTTTTGCATCTGGACGTAACCAAGGCAATATACCTGACTTACGTGCTTCAGCTTGGCGTTCAACTAAACGATGCGAGTAGTATAATGGCGCAGGCATTAATGTTTCAGTTTCGTTGGTTGCATAACCAAACATTAAACCTTGATCACCAGCACCTTGGTCTTCTGGCTTAACGCGATCAACACCTTGAGCAATTTCTGGTGATTGTTGACCAATTAAATTCATAATGCCACAGGTTTCGCCATCAAAGCCTACGTCTGAAGAAGTGTAACCAATTGCTGAAATAACATCGCGGGTAATACGTTCTAAATCAACCCAGGCAGTAGTTGAAACTTCACCTGAAATAATAGCAACACCAGTTTTTACCATAGTTTCACAAGCAACACGTGCGTGCTTGTCTTTAGCAATAATAGCATCTAAAACCGCATCAGAAATTTGATCGGCTATTTTATCTGGATGTCCTTCTGACACTGACTCAGAAGTAAAAAGGTGTGTAGACATAAACCCTCTGTAAAAATTAACTGAAAAACAATCTTATACCAACCTAACTTTGTAATGAGCTACTTAGTGCTAACGGTAAAATTGGTATGAGTCTTTAATGGCGACATTCTAACTGTTAAACAAACTTATTCCTAGAATTATTTACGCCTAGATGGCTAAACGTCCTTAATAAAGCTATTGCTTTTAAAATAAGTGTAACGGTTATTTGCCAGTTGATGGGATTTTAGTCTTTAAAATCAGTAGCTAATATATGGTGTGTTATCAATCGGGTTAAGGATAGCTATTCAATTGCAATGATTGCTGCCAAATGTGGGTAAAAAGCGCTTGTTGCATGTCACTGTGTTTTGAACTGTAAAAACGGGTTGTGCCTATCTTATCGCTTGGGTTAATAAGGTTATGCAGGGCTAATTGTCGCTGTAATTGCTCGGTAACAGGTAATGCGGTTTCCATTATAATGACGTTTGCACCACATATTTTATTAATGATGCCTTTAACCAAAGGATAATGAGTACAACCGAGCACAATAGTGTCGACTCCTTTATCTAGCAATGGTTGCAGATATTTACTGAGTAATAATTCACACTCAGGTGAGTTTTTCTTATCTTGTTCAATAACTTCAACTAAGCCAGGGCAGGGTTGAATAATAACTTCGCTGTTATGACTGTATTGCGCCACTAAAGTTAAAAAGCGCTGATTTTCAGCGGTTGCTTTAGTCACTAAAATTGCCACTTTTTTATTCTTGCTTAGATTTACCGCAGGTTTAATGGCCGGCTCAACACCGATAACAGGAATGGAAATGTTTTTACGTAGTTGATCGATAGCGTTTACGGTCGCAGTATTGCAAGCAACAACAATCGCCTTAGCATTGCGTTCAATAAACCAGTAAGCAATTTCATTTACACGCTGTTGAATAAATTCAGCTGTTTTATCGCCATAGGGGGCATGTAAAGTATCGGCAACATAAAGTAAATTTTCATTAGGTAAGCGATGATTTATACATTGAGCTATAGATAAGCCGCCAACGCCAGAGTCAAATATCGCAATAGGATCAGTATTAGTTGTTTGTGGCTTACTTTTCAATGTTGCACTCGCTTTTATATCTGTTTTAATTTGCTTGGGCATTTAGTAAGCACAGCTTAGGTAAAGGTATTGATAATGCTAACAAGTATATTATCAACAGGTAAATCAGGTCTATACATATTTTGAGAGCGTTATGATTTGTCGTTTAGCACAAATTATAACTTATTCAGTCTGCTTAAATTGTTTAATGCTAATAAATTGAAATAAACTAAAGTGCTTAAAATCAAAGTTATATTGTAGATGATAAGAAAAACTATAGCTTTAGAAAGGTAAAAATAAAGAGGTAGTGACTTCCAAGGTGCCGCGGTTCACATTTGTCCTGAACACCGGGTGTTCAGGGCGGACATATCATTTCAACCGTAGGCTTCCCGATACGAGCCGGGCTTGCACAATAGCTAATAATCAACATCCTTAGGTAAAACTTATCGGCTCAGGGACATAGTTCACACACAAACACCCCAGAAGTCGTGGCTATTATAACTAAAATTGTCAGCCGAATTAAGTCTTTTATCACTTGTAAGACCTGACTGCTTAATGCTTGAACAAATTGAAGTTTCTTTAATCGAAAAGGCTTTAGTTAAAAAATGGCATTTAAAACCCAGTTACACAGTACTCAAAATTACTGGCAAGGGAGGTAGTTTTTATCTTGAGCAAATACTTTTGCTTCGTTAATTGTTTGTGAAATAGCAAATATTTCACCTTTTGATAACCCAGAGTTCAACCATGTTCTTGCCAGTCTTTCGTCAACGGTCATTAATAATGCTGCTGCCTTATAATCACTGTTGTTAATGATGGCATCTCTTTGTGTATTTTGTTTTATTTTTATTTCAGCCACTTCATCGTATTTTAAATTATGTTGGTAATAAATCTCTTGTAAGGCAAGCCCAAAAGAATGAGCTAAAAGAGTTTTACCACTGTGTTCAAGTTGAATACCCATTTGTAAGCATAAATCGGCTATTTCAAGATCATTTAAATTATCTTTGCAATAATCAACTACCATGGCGTAGTTTAAATTGAATCTACTCGATATGCCGACGGCATAAACCAGCCTAACATTAATATTTAAGCTGCTATGTTGTTCAGCATTTTGCTCAATAAAATTTATTTTTTCAAAAAAGTATTCATTGTAATAGGCTTTGCCATTAGCTATATAAAAAGCATCAGTAGCATCAGGTATGTTATTTTGAGAAAGGTGAATTTGAGCAATTAAATACCACCAATAAGCGTTGTCTTTATCAATATAGTTAGCTTGTGAATATAAGCGTTCATTGCAAAATTTCGCATTGAAATTTGTTGAGCACATGGTTAGTTGCTGTTCAAATAATATCTCATTGTGTAATGTCGTTGGAGGAAGTTGGAAAATAAAGTCGGTGTCTACAATATTGCTAGCTTGATAGTTTTGCATAAACAAAGCCAGCATGTCATTGCTATTATTGCTAAGTTTAAGGCTAGTTATGTAAGAGTCTAGTTGTGATGTAATATCATCATCATTATTATCAGCAAGTTCAATATTGTTAATACAATTTTCAATGAGCTGACTCAGTTTACTTTTTTGTTTTTCTGAGGTTGTTGAATTGCCAATAAAGTTTTCAGTTCGATTATTGGTAATAGATTGAGTGTCATCAAAAGCCGGAGTGATTGTAGTTGTAACGTTATCAGTTAAAATTTTGTCAGAAGCGACGCTAGGAGTATTGTTATAAAACAGCGATGTTACTTTTATAATCGAAATAAACACGATTATAAAAATAATTACTAGGACATACTTTTTCGAATGCATGCTCTGATCCTTCAGTGCAGATAATCTTATGCGGTTTTAGTTGGGTTTACGGCTTGTTCTATGGTGGCTTGCAGTAGTTCGATTTTACTCTGCATTTTTTCGCGTTCTTGCTCTAGCTCATTGCGGGCTTGAATCAAATCATGGGCAAGGTTTAATGACATCATCACCAAGGCTTGTTCAGGCGTTTTTACCGAGTGAGATTTTTTAGCATCTTGTTCTAAACGTTGGTTTATCTCATTTGCCGCTTGCAACAACGCAGATTCATGTCCAGCCGGACAAGCGACTTTAAGTCGTTTGTTGGCAACATTTATGGTTACTGTGTGTTGGCTCATTGCGCGATATTCTCAATGCATTATTTTTAGTTTATTGAGTTATTAGCTCAAACTATTGCGCTACTAGCTTGTATTATCAAGAAATTTATCGATAACCAAAATGTAGTGCGCCATAAAGGGGAACTATAACGGTGCGTGTTGTACTATGCAAGTGATCTCTATGGTTTTTTCTGGAATCAAGGCTATGCCAATGTTAACATAGTCGACAATATACTCCTGATTGAACTTATATTTTATGGCTAATAGCACCACTTTAGATTTCCCCTCAGTACAAGCAATTTTAACTAGTGAAGGTATTGAAGCCCATGCTGCTGAAATACATGGTGTACTTACCGGATTAATAGCCGCAGGCTTCGAGTTCGAAAGTAGCGATTATATCGCTATGGTTAACGACATGTTGAATAACGCCGAAGGTTTACCTGCATCCATTCAAAGCTTGGTTAAAAACATATACAGTGATATTTGGCAAAAAATACTTGACGATTCTTACAGTTTTCAATTGATGCTACCCGATGATGACGACTCTATAATTGAACGTGGTCATGCTATAGGTAAATGGGTTCAGGGCTTCAACTTGGGCTTTGGATTACAGCAAACTAAAAATGCTGCTTTATCGGAAGATGTGAAAGAAGTGTTGGTCGACTTTGGTGAGATCGCCAACTTGTCTGACGAAATGGAAGAAGATGAAGATACCGAACAAGCATTTTTTGAAATCGCTGAATACGTTCGAATTTCAGCTTTGCTTTGCTTTACCGAGCTAGGGTCTCCACCTGAGACACAAGATACAAAAACGACCATACATTAGCATTTTCAGGCTACAACATTTGAGAGAATAATTTTAAGTGTTAAAAATAATGTTATAAATTTTTATTGAAAATTAGACAGAACTAAACTGATAACCATGATTAAAAATACCTTATTGCCTGTTGCCGAGTTTTGTCAGCGCAGAAAAACATTTATCGACCAAATGCCTATAAATAGCATAGCGTTAATTGCTGCAGGTTCTGAAGTTACCCGTAGTAATGACACCGAATACCCGTTTTGCCAAAATAAGCACTTTTATTATCTTACTGGCTTTAATGAACCCGATGCTGTTTTAGCCTTAATAAAAGGTAATGATTCAACAGCAGCTCAAAGTGTTTTATTTTCCCGTAAAAAAGATACATTACAAGAAATTTGGCATGGGCGTCGCGTTGGTCAAGTTCAAGCTATTGACGTTTATAAATTTGATAACTGTTTTAGTTTAGACGAAGTCGATGAGCAATTATTACCGTTAATGGTAGGTAAAGCGTCGGTATTAATTTGTCAGCATGAGCAAAGTGATTTCCAGCAAAAAGTATTGTCGTGGTTAGCTCAGCTTAGAAAGTCTGCTCGCACAGGTATTAAAGCACCAGCGGCCTTGATTGATTGCAGCGACATAATAAACGAAATGCGTTTACATAAATCAAATGCTGAACTCGATATTATGCGCCAAGTTAATGTTATTAGTGGTGCTGCACATCAACGTGCTATGCAACAAACTCAAGTCGGTAAATTCGAATATCAAATAGAAGCCGAGTTATTGCACGAGTTTGCCACTAATGGTGCGCGATACCCTGCATACAGCTCTATTGTTGCCGGTGGCGACAACGCTAACATTTTACATTACACCGATAATGACGAAACACTTAATAACGGTGACTTATTATTGATTGACGCGGGTGGAGAGTTAGCCGGTTATGCTGCTGACATTACTCGCACATTCCCGGTTAATGGCAAATTTAGTGCTGAGCAAAGCACAATCTATCAATTAGTACTTGATAGCCAAAACCTTGCTATTGATGCAATTAAGCCAGGGCAAACCCTAGCAGAGCTAAATCGTATTGTTTGTAATTTTCTAACCCAAGGTTTATATGATTTAGGTATTTTACAAGGTAACTTAAACGTATTACTCGCTCAGCGAGCTTGTAAAAAATACTTTATTCATGGTCTTGGCCATTGGTTAGGTCTTGATGTGCATGATGTGGGTGACTACCATGCTAGCCCACAGCGTGAACAGTTACGTGCATTTGTTGCCGGTATGGTAATGACAATTGAACCGGGCATTTATATTCCGCGTACAGATAAAACCGTTGACGAAAAATGGCGCGGAATAGGTGTGCGTATTGAAGACAATATACTCGTAACCGCCACAGGCTTTGAAAACTTAACGGTTAATGCGCCGAAAACTATCGCTGATATCGAAGCGTTAATGGCGCAGTAAACTCATCGTAAAGGTAAATAATGGATAAGCGTGCAACTGGCTCAAATAATACAGCTAATAATGCCCAGCACTTCGATGTAATTATCTCGGGTGGCGGTTTATCGGGTAGCCTCATGGCGCTGAGCTTATCTGGGTTGCTTGATCATAACCAAAAGCCGCTCAAAATAGCCATTATTGAAGCTAACCCTGTGTTATCTGAGTCGACACCCAGCTTTGACGATCGTGTTTTAGCTTTATCTCATGGTAGCGCCAATTATTTATCCCGTATTGGCGCATGGCAATATTTACAGCCACATGCCGAGCCAATTAAAAATATTCATATATCTGATCGCGGCTACTATGGCAAAGCGCGACTTTATGCGCAGCACCATCAGGTTGAAGCGTTAGGTTACGTTGCTGAAATGACCAATATTGGTGCTGCGTTCTTAAAAGCATTAGCCACTAAAAGTAATATTACTTGGTTTACCCCTGACAAAATTAGTGCTGTAAAATGGCAAACTGACCTCGTTAATGTTGAATTAAATTCAGGGTTAAAATTATCAGCAGCGTTATTACTCGCATGCGATGGCGCACAATCACCATGCCGTCAATTTGCGAACATCGCGACTACCAGTCGTGATTATCAACAATCAGCCCTTATTGCTAACGTTGCTACCTCTATTCATCATAAAAACATTGCTTACGAACGCTTCACCGAAACAGGCCCAATTGCTATGTTGCCTTTGTCGTCTGCGCCAAATGTTAGTGCTAGTGCTAGTGCAAGTATAAATGGAGCAAAACAAAACAGTGCAGGGCGATGTTCATTAGTGTGGACATTAACCCCAGAGCTAGCTGAAAAAATGCTAAACCTGTCGGATAACGAATTTTCTCAGCACTTAGAACAATCATTCGGACACTGGCTTGGCAACATTACTCACGTCGGTAAACGGGTTGTTTATCCACTTAAATTAGTGCAAGCGAGCGAGCAGGTTTATCATCGTATGGCATTAATTGGTAACGCTTCACACACTATTCATCCTATTGCCGGGCAAGGCTTTAATTTAGGATTACGTGATGTTAGCGACATGACTGAGGTGATTAAAAACGCCCTAGCAAAACAACAAGATATCGGCGCATTTGCCAACTTAATGCAATATGGTAAAGCTCGCCAACAAGATCAAAAACAAGTTATTAGCTTAACCGACTTGTTAGTGACCTTGTTCTCGAATCAATTACCGCCGCTAGTGGCAGGGCGCAATATTGGTTTAAAGGTAGTAAACTATTTACCCGGTTTAAAAAATGCTCTTGTTAAAAAAACAATGGGTTATTAGCCATAAAATGAATGTAATAAAACATGCAAAAATTTGATCTATTAATTGTTGGTGGCGGCATGGTTGGCTTAACGCTAGCACTGGCTGTTCGCCAACAAAGTGAACTTAGTGTCGCTATTGTTGATAACGCACCTGTTGGTGAGTTAAGTGACGGGTTAAGTGAGACACTTAGCGAAGAACCTGAAGTGCGTGTAAGCGCTATTAATGCTGCCAGTCAACAAATGTTTAGCAACCTAAATGTTTGGCAAGATATTATTGACCAACGCGCGCAGCCTTATCACGATATGCACATTTGGGATAAAGCCGGATACGGACAATTAGATTTTTCATTAAACGATGTTAATCTTTCATCGGTAGGTCATGGGCCTGAGCAATTAGGCTTTATTATTGAAAATAAAGTTATTCGTAATGCCTTGTGGCATAAAGCGGCACAAGACAGTGGTATTGAGTTTTTTACCGAAAACAAACTTCAACAATTAAATCCTAGCGATAACGAAGTGTTTGCCACTTTCGAGCCAAACAGTAACAACAGCCAACCTATGCCAATTGTGGCTAAATTGGTTGTAGGCGCAGACGGTGCAAATTCTTGGGTACGTAAGCAAATGAACGTACCGTTAACTTTTCGAGATTATGATCACCATAGCATTGTAGCGACAGTTAAATGTCAGCAAGGTCATCAAAATATCGCTTGGCAAGTATTTTTAGAGACCGGCCCGCTGGCTTTACTACCTTTATATCAAGAAGATTTATGTTCTATTGTGTGGTCAACTAGCCCTGAAGAAGCAACCCGTTTAAGTGCATTGTCAGTAGCAGACTTTAGTAAGGAAATTACTGCCGCTAGCGATGGAAAACTTGGTAAAGTAACACTGGTTAGCGAGCGATTTACGCACCCATTAACCATGCGCTTTGCCCAAGAGTTTGTTAAAGGTCGCATGGTATTGGTTGGTGATGCTGCTCATACTATTCATCCTTTAGCTGGGCAGGGCGTTAATTTAGGTTTGCTCGATGCCGCGGCACTGTCACAAACGATTAGCAAACAACTTAACCAAGCAAAAAATGATGGTGGTGTTGATAACAACCACTGGTATAGCGATAAATCGCTGCAACAGTTTGCCCGCTGGCGTAAAAGTGAAGCAGCTGAAATGATCGCTGCGATGGAAGCCATTAAACAAACCTTTACGCCACAGCAAAGTGCGATTAAATTGCTGCGTGGTTTAGGTATGTCATTACTTAATAAGTTTGCTCCGGCAAAAGCTTTGATTATCAATCAAGCATTAGGCTATAAAAGTAACCTGCCTGAATTAGCGAAAGCCACTTCACATCAAGCAGCTCAAAAATCTAACTCAAAATAACATTCAATAGTTAGCAATCAACATATACGTTTAAAAAGTAATCGTATATTCATCGCTATTACTTAATTAATTACCGCCGTATTGTTCCTCAATATGGCTATTTTGTTGACTATTAGGTCAAGTAAATAGCCCTTTTAGGTACGCAACAATTGATAAAATACGGCTATAAAAAAATAGTTTATTCGCTAATTTTTACGGATATAAAATTTTAGCCAACTAGTTGCTGTGTTTTTGTGCCATAAAGGAATTATATTTTCAAAAGGCGCGCTTTTGAAAATATAATTTCGAATAGATTATTTAGTTGGTTTTATATTTTCATTATGCCTTTTTATCTGTTGAATCAACGATTACTCACAGTTATAATCTTTGCCACTTTTTGTAAATCATTCGTCTTTATTCTAGGGTTTATACACCAAAGTATAAAATAGTGCTGACAAAAGCGCTTTAAAGCTAGATAAAACAACTAACGTGAGTGAAACGTACGATGTCAAATAAAACAGTATTACATGCTAAGCATTTAGAAGCTGGCGCCAAAATGGTTGATTTTTACGGTTGGGAAATGCCAATTAACTATGGCTCTCAAATTGAAGAGCATCACGCCGTGCGCAATGACGCTGGTATGTTCGACGTTTCACACATGACCATTGTTGATGTTAAAGGCGCAGATGCACAAGCATTTTTACGTCGTTTAGTGATTAACGACGTAGCCAAGTTAGACGTTGCAGGTAAAGCGCTTTATACCGGTATGTGTAATGAAGAAGGCGGTGTAATCGATGACTTAATCGTTTACTTCTTCTCAAATACTGATTATCGCTTAGTGGTTAACTCAGCAACTCGCGTAAAAGATTTAGCGTGGATAAACGAACAAGCCAATACATTTGACGTAACGATTACAGAACGTCCAGAATTTGCCATGATCGCTGTGCAAGGCCCACAAGCTAAAGCTAAAGTTGCTACCTTACTTACTTCAGAGCAAATCGCAGCTGTTGATGGTATGAAGCCATTTTTCTCAGCCCAAGCAGGCGACTTATTTATTGCTACCACGGGTTACACAGGTGAAAACGGTTACGAAATCGCTTTACCTGCTGAGCAAGCTGCAGACCTTTGGCAACAATTGTTAGACGCTGGTGTTAAACCTTGTGGTTTAGGTGCTCGCGATACTTTACGTTTAGAAGCAGGCATGAACCTTTATGGTTTAGATATGGATGAGAGCGTTTCGCCATTAGCCGCTAACATGGCGTGGACGATTAGCTGGGAACCAGAAGATCGTAACTTTAACGGTCGTGAAGCATTAGCCGCACAACGTGCCGCAGGTGACCAACCTAAATTAGTAGGTTTAGTGCTAGAAGAAAAAGGCGTACTTCGTACTGGCCTTAAAGTGTTAACTGAATCTGGCGAAGGTATTATTACTTCAGGTACATTTTCACCAACGTTAGGCCACAGTATTGCGATGGCGCGTGTACCACGTAGCGTAGCGCTAGGCAGCACAGTAGAAGTTGAAATGCGTAAAAAACTAGTGAAAGTACAAGTTATTAAGCCTAGCTTTGTGCGTAACGGCAAAAAAGTTTTTTAAAAATAGGATCTACGCTAACTTTTATTAGCGAGTGAAAAAACCTTATTAAAAATGCAAAAAATTTAAGCTATAGTATGATTGATCAGCGTAAGCAGCTTCATACTATCGTCATTTAAACAAAAATTTAAAATACAGACTAGGAACCAAATAATGAGCAACATTCCTTCAGAATTAAAATATGCAACATCACACGAATGGGTACGTAACGAAGGTAACGGTGTAGTTACTGTAGGTATTACAGAGCACGCACAAGGCCTTTTAGGTGATATGGTATTTGTTGAATTGCCTGAAGTTGGCGATACAGTAAGTACAGGTGACGACG
The DNA here is from genome assembly GCF_014077595.1 of Colwellia sp. 6M3. NCBI lineage: Bacteria > Pseudomonadati > Pseudomonadota > Gammaproteobacteria > Alteromonadales > Colwelliaceae > Colwellia > Colwellia sp. 6M3. The sequence continues at coordinate 25,584 of NZ_JACGWF010000053.1, forward strand.
TTGCCGTAGCTGAATCTGTAAAAGCTGCATCAGACATTTACGCACCAGTAACTGGTGAAGTAATTGAAGTGAATGAAGACCTTGAAGATTCACCAGAGCTAGTAAACTCAGACGCGTTTGGTGACGGTTGGTTATTCAAGTTAAAAATTGAAGACGAAGGTGAGTTAGAAAGCTTGCTTGATGCTGAAGGTTATGCAAACTCGATCGACGAAGACTAACTTTAGCGTCGTCAATCAACTTTAGTCTGCATTGTCGGCGTTGCTCGCCTTGTCACTTACTACAGTAAGCTCCTACGGCTCGCAACTTGACGGCTTTGCCTAAAGTCGATTGACTTAACTAAAGCATTTTGAAGCCTCTTTCTTATTGTAAGAATACGAGGCTTTCTTTTTAAATACTATCAACTTTATAGTGAAGCTGTTTTATGTCTACTCAAAATAATGACTCGTTATCTTTAGCTGAATTAGAGCAAACGCAAAATTTCATTCGTCGTCACATTGGTCCTAATGCCGAGCAAACGCAAGCTATGCTTAGCGATATTGGTGCTGAATCAATTGACGCGCTTATCGATCAAATCGTACCAAGTGATATTCGTTTAGCTGATTTACCAGCTATTGAAGAAAGCAAAACTGAAGTACAAGCCTTAGCCGACTTAAAAAAAGTGGCAAGCTTGAACAAAGTAAACGAGACATATATTGGTTTAGGTTACTACGGCACACTGACACCGAACGTTATTTTACGTAACGTGTTAGAAAATCCAGGCTGGTACACGGCATACACGCCTTATCAACCAGAAATTGCACAAGGGCGTTTAGAATCTTTATTAAACTTCCAACAAATGTGTATTGACCTAACAGGTTTAGACCTAGCGTCAGCGTCATTACTTGATGAAGGTACAGCCGCTGCTGAAGCCATGGCATTAGCGAAGCGTGTATCAAAAAACAAGAAATCAAACTTGTTCTTTATTTCAAGCGACGTTTACCCACAAACTATCGACTTAGTTAAGCAACGTGCCGAAATGTTTGATTTCGACATCGTTGTAGCACCAGCCAACGAAGTGGTTGATCACGACGTATTTGGCGCGTTATTACAATACCCAAGTGCCACAGGTGAAATCACCGACATTAGCGATTTAATTGCTAAAGTGCATGAGAAAAAAGGTATTGTTGCTGTTGCTGCTGACATTATGAGTTTAGTGCTATTAAAAGCGCCAGGCGAATTAGGTGCAGATGCCGTTATCGGCTCAACTCAGCGTTTTGGTGTACCAATGGGCTACGGCGGACCACACGCTGCATTCTTTACAACGTCTGAAAAATTCAAACGTTCATTACCAGGTCGTATTATTGGCGTATCAAAAGACACGCGCAATAACCCAGCATTACGTATGGCCATGCAAACACGCGAGCAACACATTCGCCGCGAAAAAGCCAACTCAAACATTTGTACTGCACAAGTGTTATTAGCGAACATGGCGGCGTTTTACGCGGTTTATCATGGTCCTAAAGGTTTAAAAATTATTGCACAGCGTATTCATCGTTTTGCTGATATTTTATGTTTAGGTACAGCGTCTAAAGGCTTAACGGCTGCGCACGCTAACTACTTTGATACCTTAACGTTTAACGTAAGTAATAAAGATGAAATCGTTACACGTGCACTAGCTGCTGGCGTTAACTTCCGTACTGACGTTGAAGGTCAAATCAGCATTTCGTTAGATGAAACTACCACACGTGAAAACGTAAACACTTTGTTTGATATTTTATTAGGCGAAGGGCACGGCTTAGACTTAGCAGCACTTGATCAGCAAATTACTGATAATGGTCATTCGTCAATTCCTGCCACGTTACAACGTGAATCAGCTATTTTAACGCACCCAGTATTTAACTCGTATCACAGTGAAACTGAGATGCTACGTTACATCAAAAAGTTAGAAAACAAAGATTTAGCGCTTAACCATTCAATGATTTCATTGGGCTCTTGTACCATGAAACTTAATGCGACAGCACAAATGATCCCAGTTTCATGGCCTGAATTTGCCAACATGCATCCTTTTGCCCCTGTTGACCAAGCGCAAGGTTACAAGCAAATGATTGACGAGTTGGGTGATTGGTTAGTAGAGCTTACTGGCTACGACAACATTTCAATGCAGCCAAACTCAGGTGCACAAGGCGAGTACGCTGGCCTTATCGCGATTCACAAATACCATGAAAGCCGTGGCGATGCGCATCGTAATATTTGTTTAATTCCATCATCTGCGCACGGTACTAACCCAGCATCTGCCATGATGGTTGGTATGAAAGTAGTTGTAGTTGCTTGTGATAAATCAGGTAACGTTGACATGGCCGACTTAAAAGCGAAAGCAGAAGAGTTAGCCGACAACTTATCTTGTATCATGATCACATACCCGTCTACGCACGGTGTATATGAAACTACCATTGCTGAAATTTGTAACATAGTGCACGAGCACGGTGGTCAAGTTTATCTTGATGGCGCAAACATGAACGCCCAAGTAGGTGTTACATCACCAGGCTTAATTGGCGCTGATGTTTCACACTTAAACTTACACAAAACTTTCGCTATTCCACACGGTGGCGGCGGTCCGGGTATGGGTCCTATCGGCGTTAAAGCGCATTTAGCCCCATTTTTACCTGACCATGCGTTGATTAACGTTAACGAAAACACCAAAGGTAATGGCGCCGTTTCAGCAGCACCATACGGCAGTGCCGGTATATTATGTATCTCATACTTATACGTTGCCTTACTAGGTAAAAAAGGTGTTACTGACGCGACTAAATACGCAATTACTAACGCCAACTACTTAGCAACAAAACTAAGCAAACATTTCCCAATTTTATACTCTGATAAAAATGGCCGTGTTGCACATGAATGTATTGTTGATTTACGTCCACTTAAAGCGTCGTCTGGAATTACTGAAGTTGATATAGCCAAGCGTTTAAATGACTACGGTTTCCATGCACCAACCATGTCGTTCCCAGTAGCGGGCACGTTCATGATTGAGCCAACAGAATCAGAGTCAAAAGTAGAACTTGACCGTTTCATTGAAGCCATGGTGTCGATTCGTGATGAAGTACGTAAAGTTGAGTCAGGCGAGTGGACAAGTGAAGACAACCCACTACACAACGCGCCACATACACTTGCGGATATTACAGCACCTTGGGATCGTGGTTACACGATTCAAGAAGCCGTATTCCCAGTGCCAGCGGCAGCAGCGAACAAATTCTGGCCAACGGTTAACCGTATAGATGATGTATACGGGGATCGTAATTTAATTTGTAGCTGCCCTCCAGTTTCTAGTTATGAAGACTAGTTATTTTTTGTCATCCATTAATTAAGTTTGAGAAAGTTTAATTAAGTTTGAAAAATTAACTAAGTTTGTGAAATGTTAAAGGCGAACCAGAAATGGTTCGCCTTTTTTATTGAATTTTTGTCATCACTTTTTATCTT
>NZ_JACGWF010000056.1:0-26226 GCF_014077595.1 Colwellia sp. 6M3
GTATTCAACTTTCTAACGTAGTATAAATAGTCAAAACTTAGCTTTAATTTAACCTGTTTCGTCAATAAATTGGGTTAAAAAAGTATATTTTGTTCTATATTTGTTCGAAATAGAGATTATTCGACTAAATTGTTATCTTTTGTGCTGCTTAAGATAGAATCAAAATGTGGTTTTGTGTTAGAATCGCGCCAGAAATTTTAACTAGAGCCAGTGAACCTTAATTTATTCAAACTAAATTAAGATTTTGCTGAAATACACTGAAATCGGTCTTTTATGTTATTAGCTTGCCATTCTTGTTGTGAAACTTTGCAATAAGTTATGTGAAAAGATAACCAATTAATTGATTTTGATTACTCCCATCAAAAGTAGTGCAAGTGTTTATGATTACGATAAAAAAAGGTCTGGATGTTCCTGTAGTAGGTGCCCCCCAGCAGGTAATCCATGATGGTCCGTCCATCAAAACTGTTGCAACATTAGGTGAAGAGTTTGTGGGTATGCGCCCAACCATGTTTGTTAAGGTTGGAGATAGCGTTAAAAAAGGTCAGGCACTTTTTGAAGATAAAAAGAATCCTGGCGTTATATTCACAGCTCAAGCTTCAGGTGTTGTTAAAGAAATAAATCGTGGTGAAAAGCGCGTATTGCAATCTGTTGTCATCGAAATTGGCGGCAATGAGCAAGAAACGTTTACGCAATATGCCGCTAACGAACTCAACTCAATTGCACGTGAAGATGTTGTTGCAAACCTTGTTAAGTCAGGTTTGTGGACTGCGATACGCACACGTCCATTTAGTAAAGTTCCTGCTGTAGATGCAACGCCTGTTGCTGTATTTGTTAGTGCATTGGATACTAATCCTTTGGCTGCTGATCCAGCGGTTATTATTGCTGAGCAAAGTGAAGCCTTCGTTAATGGCTTAACTGTTCTTGCACGCTTAACCGAAGGTGAAGTATTTGTAAGTAAAGCACCAGGTAGTGATATTGCTGTTAATTCAACGACTAAGGTTAATGAATTTGCCGGTAAACATCCTGCGGGCTTAGTTGGCACACACATGCATTTTTTAAAGCCTGTAAATGCTGATAACGTTGCATGGCATGCGGGTTACCAAGATGTTATTGCTATCGGTAAATTATTTACTACCGGTGAGCTAGATAGCAGTCGTGTTATTTCTTTAGCTGGTCCTGCGGCAAAAAATCCTCGCTTAATTCGTACTACTTTAGGTGCTAGTTCTGCTGAGATTATTGCTGATGACAAAATTGATGGTGAAGTACGTGTAGTTTCAGGTTCATTATTACTTGGTTCTGTTGCTTCGGGTGTTCACGGCTATTTAGGTCGTTATCACACGCAAATTTCTCTTATCCTAGAAGGTAGAGAAAAAGAATTTATTGGCTACATGTACCCAGGTCCTAATAAATTTTCAGTTACGCGTGCTTACATGGGCCACTTCTTCCCTAAGAAGTTGTTCAACATGACCACAACAACAAATGGTAGTGCACGCGCTATGGTGCCTATTGGTAATTTCGAACGCGTTATGCCGTTAGATATTTTACCAACAATGTTATTGCGTGATTTATGTGCCGGCGATACAGACGGTGCGCAACAACTTGGTGCTTTAGAGCTTGATGAAGAAGATTTAGCCTTGTGTACATTTGTTTGCCCAGGCAAAACAGATTACGGCGTGATCCTTCGTGATTGCCTAACCACAATTGAGAAGGAAGGTTAGTCATGGGCTTGAAAAAGTTTTTTGAAGATATCGAACCGCAATTTGAAAAAGGCGGTAAATATGAAACTTGGTATGCGCTTTATGAAGCGGTTGCAACTGGCTTATTTACGCCAGGCCAAGTAAACAAAGGTCGTACTCACGTACGTGACAGTATTGATCTTAAACGTATCATGATCACAGTTTGGTTAGCGGTTTTCCCTGCCATGTTCTGGGGTATGTACAACATAGGTTTTCAAGCAACTGACGCATTAGCGGCTGGTTATGCTTTACCTGATACGTGGCAAGTTGGTTTGTTTGAAATGTTAGGCGGAAGCTTATCTACAGAATCTGGTTGGTTCAGTATGATGCTTTACGGCGCAACTTTTTTCTTACCTATCTATGCAACAGTCTTTATTGTTGGTGGTTTCTGGGAAGTATTGTTTGCCTCTGTACGCAAACATGAAGTTAACGAAGGTTTCTTTGTTAGTTCAATACTATTCGCTTTAATCCTTCCGGCAACTATTCCGTTATGGCAAGCTGCTATCGGTATTACTTTTGGTATTGTTATTGCCAAAGAAGTCTTTGGTGGTACAGGTAAAAACTTCTTAAACCCAGCATTAGCGGGTCGAGCGTTTTTATTCTTTGCATACCCAAGTGAAATATCTGGTGATGCTGTTTGGGTTGCTGCTGATGGTTTCTCTGGTGCAACTGCGCTAAGTGCTGCGAACCAAGGTTTGCTTGAATATACCATTAATGCTGACTGGTGGAATGCATTCTGGGGTTATATCCCTGGCTCTGTTGGTGAAGTATCAACAGCGATGATTTTACTCGGTGGTGCATACATCCTTTATAAAGGTATTGCTTCATGGCGTATCGTTTTAGGTGTGTTTGCCGGTATGGTTGTTATGTCAATGCTATTGAACGCTATTGGTTCTGATACTAATGCAATGTTTGCTATGCCTTGGTACTGGCACTTAGTTACGGGTGGTTTTGCCTTTGGTATGATGTTTATGGCAACTGATCCTGTATCAGCGTCATTTACTAATACTGGTAAATACTGGTTTGGTGCTTTAGTGGGTATCATGGTGGTATTGGTTCGTGTTGTTAACCCAGCATTCCCAGAAGGTATGATGTTAGCTATTTTATTCGCTAACTTGTTTGCACCTCTTTTCGACTACTTTGTTGTTCAAGGGAATATCAAACGGAGGCTTGCTCGCAATGTCTGATACTAAAAAGAAAGAAACTTTCGGCAGAACAGTCGGGTTTGTATTTATTGTTTGTTTAGTTTGTGCTGCTTTAGTATCAACTTCTGCAGTGGTTTTAAAACCATTACAAACAGCTAATAAATTGCTTGATAAGCAAACTAAAATTCTTGAAACTGCGGGTTTATTAGAACTTGCAGGTGACGATATCGTTGCTGTTTATAACCAACGTGTTGAAGCAAAAATGATAAGTCTTGAAACAGGTAAAGTTGTTGAAGGTGATGTTAACTCGTTTGATGAACGTGCTGATGCGCGTGACCCAGCTAAGAGTTTTAAACCTGAAAATGATATTGCTAGTTTAAACCGTGTTGCTAAAAATGCCGTGGTTTATCTTGTGAAAGATGAGCAAGGTAAAGTAACAACAATCGTTTTACCGATTGTTGGTTCTGGCTTGTGGGATCTTATGTACGGTTTTGTCGGTTTAGAGTCTGACCTTAATACCGTTAAAAGCGTAATCTATTCTGACCTTAAAGAAACTCCAGGTTTAGGTGCTGAAGTACTTAACCCTAATTGGAAAGCTTTATGGCCGGGTAAGAAAATGTTTGATGAGCAAAACAATATAGCCATTCAAATTGTTAAAGGTGGCGCTAAATCTGGTGATGTTCATGGCGTTGATGCTCTTTCTGGCGCAACATTAACCAGTAACGGTGTTGAAACAACTTTACATTTTTGGCTTGGTGAAGAAGGTTATGGTCCATTCATTACTAACTATCGCGCTGGAGGGTTGAACTAATGGCTACTGATACTAAAAAGGTTTTATTTGGACCGGTTGTTGATAATAACCCTATTGCTTTACAAGTACTTGGTGTTTGTTCTGCGCTAGCCGTAACAAGTTCTATGGCAAACGCTATGGTAATGACCATTGCGGTAATGTTCGTAACAGGCTTTTCGAATTTGTTTATATCACTTATTCGTAATCAAATCCCATCAAGTGTACGTATTATTGTGCAAATGGCGATTATTGCCTCGTTGGTAATTTTAGTTGACCAAGTTTTAAAAGCTTTCTCTTATCAACTATCTAAAGAGTTGTCGATGTTCATTGGTTTGATCATTACTAACTGTATTGTTATGGGTCGTGCTGAAGCTTTTGCTATGAAAGAAAAGCCAGGTGTGAGCTTTTTAGACGGTATTGGTAATGGCTTAGGCTACGGTGCTGTATTGATCATTGTTGCTTTCTTCCGCGAACTATTTGGTTTTGGTACGTTATTTGGTATGGAAGTTTTTACTTTGGTACAAAACGGTGGTTGGTATCAAGGTAATGGTCTACTAGTTTTACCATTTAGCTCATTCTTCATTATCGGTTTAATCATTTGGTCAATTCGCCAGTGGAAACCAGCACAAGTAGAGAAGGACTAAGCAATCATGGAACATTATTTAAGTTTATTTGTTAAGACCATATTTATTGAAAATTTGGCATTAACCTTTTTCCTTGGTATGTGTACATTCTTAGCTGTGTCTAAGAAAGTGAGCACAGCCATAGGTCTTGGTGTTGCAGTTGTTGTGGTTCTAGGTATTGCGGTACCTGTTAACCAAATTATCTATCAAGCGATTTTAGCGCCAGGTGCGTTAGATAGCTTAATGGGTGTAACTGAAGCAAAAGATTCTATTGATTTAAGCTTCTTGTCTTTCATTACCTTCATTGGTGTGATTGCGGCATTAGTGCAAATCCTTGAAATGGTTTTAGATAAATACTTCCCAGCACTTTATCAAGCGCTTGGTATTTTCTTACCTTTGATCACCGTTAACTGTGCAATCTTCGGTGGCGTTTCATTTATGGTCGCGAAAAACTTAACCTTAGGCGAAAGTTTCGTTTATGGCATAGGCTCAGGTATTGGTTGGATGTTAGCCATCGTACTGATAGCAGGTATTCGTGAAAAAATGAAATACTCGGATGTACCTGACGGCTTAAAAGGTTTAGGTATTACGTTTATTACTGCAGGATTGATGGCGTTTGGCTTTCTTTCTTTCGGTGGTATTTCACTTTAGGTTTATGTCGGTTTTAGCTCACACTTGCTTGCAGGTGATTAAACCAGCTAAAACCCTTAGAGAAGATTAAAGGAAAAGTCGATGGAAATTATAATTCTCGGCGTATCGATGTTTACCTTGATAGTACTCGCTTTAGTAATGGTGATTTTATTTGCCAAATCTAAGTTAGTGTCTTCAGGTGACGTTACGATTAGCATTAATGGTGACCCAGAGAAAGCAGTTACAACTGCGGCTGGTGGTAAGCTTTTAGGCGCATTGGCTGACCAAGGTATTTTTATACCTTCAGCTTGTGGCGGCGGCGGTACTTGTGGCCAATGTCGTGTAGAAATACATTCAGGTGGTGGTGATATACTGCCAACTGAGTCAGGTCATATTAATAAGCGTGAAGCCAAAGAAGGTTGTCGTTTAGCTTGTCAAGTGGCAGTTAAACAAGATATGGACATTGTACTTGAAGATGAAATCTTTGGGGTTCAACAATGGGAATGTGAAGTTATCTCTAACGATAACCAAGCAACGTTCATTAAAGAGCTTAAGTTACAAATTCCTAATGGCGAATCTGTACCGTTTAAAGCCGGTGGTTATATTCAAATTGAAGCGCCTGCGCATCATGTGAAATATAGCGATTTCGATATTGATGACCAATACAAAGGTGATTGGAATCATTTTGGCTTTTTTGATGTTGAATCAAAAGTTGATGAGCCTACGTTACGTGCATACTCAATGGCGAACTATCCAGAAGAAGAAGGCATTATTATGCTGAACGTGCGTATTGCTACGCCACCTCCTGGACGTTTGCATTTACCCGCAGGTAAAATGTCATCATATATCTTTAGCTTAAAAGCTGGCGATAAAGTGACTATTTCAGGTCCATTTGGTGAATTTTTCGCGAAAGAAACTGAAAACGAAATGGTATTTATTGGTGGTGGTGCAGGTATGGCGCCAATGCGTTCTCATATCTTCGATCAACTTAAACGTTTGCAATCTAAACGTAAAATGTCGTTCTGGTATGGTGCTCGTTCTAAGCGTGAAATGTTCTATGAAGATGATTATAACGGTCTTGCAGCTGAAAATGACAACTTTGAATGGCATGTTGCGTTATCAGATCCACAACCAGAAGATAACTGGGATGGCATGACAGGTTTTATTCATAATGTACTTCATGAAAACTACTTGAAAGACCATGAAGCGCCGGAAGATTGTGAGTACTACATGTGTGGTCCTCCAATGATGAACGCCGCAGTTATACATATGCTAAAAGATTTGGGTGTTGAAGATGAAAACATCATGTTAGATGATTTCGGTGGCTAATTAAGCTGTTGAATTCATCCAATGAAAGGCGGCTTAGGTCGCCTTTTTAATACCTATTTTTTATATGTTTATCGTGAATTGTTGAAAATTCGGATTTTATTTAGCTAAAAGAAAATACTTGTTAATTAAGTCGGTTACTTTAGCTAAATGAAATTTATCAAGGATATTGTGATGCAATATAATTTTATGATTAAAAAACAACTGTTAGCGGTTAAATTATTGCTAGTAGCATGCTCTATTTTAGTGCTTAGTGGCTGCTTTCCCAGTAACGAACTTGGTCGTGCAGAATACCTTCTGCAAGGTCACACAATGGGGACCACTTATAATATTAAATTAGTGGGTGAAAATTTAGATGCAGAAAAACTACAGCAGGGTATTGATGCACAGCTTGTTCAGCTGAATCAGGAAATGTCGACTTATATAAAGGATTCTGAGCTATCAAGGTTTAATCAATCTAACTCACTTGCTCCTATTAAAGTCTCAGTAGGCCTTGTGCGAGTGATTAAAGAAGCGATACGTTTAGGGGAGCTCAGTGACGGTGCACTTGATGTTACTGTTGGGCCTTTAGTTAATTTATGGGGCTTTGGCCCAGAATATCGACCTGAAACTGTGCCAAGCGCTGAATTACTGATGAAAACAAAAGCGCGTGTGGGTTTAGATAAATTAACCCTTGAACACGATATGCTTAGTAAAAGTACGCCAGATCTATACGTTGATTTATCAACTATTGCTAAAGGCTACGGTGTTGATTTAGTGACCGAGTTTATCGAAGCAAATGGTATTAATAACTACCTGGTTGAAATTGGTGGTGAAATGCGCGTTAAAGGCTTTAAACATACTGGTGAGCTTTGGCATGTAGCAATCGAAAAACCCTTAAGCGGCGAACGGTCAATACAACAAATTATTATCCCTAAAGATAATGCTGTTGCTACTTCAGGAGACTATAGAATTTACTTTGAAGCAGACGGTCAACGTTTTTCGCATATCATAGACCCAAAAAATGGAAAGCCAATCAACCATAAGCTGGTCTCTGTAACTGTGATCCATCCATCCTCAATGACCGCCGATGGTTTATCAACGGCTATGATGGTAATGGGTGAAAAGAAAGCGCTAGCGTTCGCAGAGGCTAATGGCCTTGCTGCATATATTATAGCGAAAACTGATCATGGCTTTGTTGAGCAAAGCACGGTAAAATTCATGCAATACCTCAAGTAGGTTTGTACTCTTAAAATTAAATGTTGAAATGTTATCAAATAGGTAGGCACTTAATATGGCTATATTCTTAATCACCTTAGGCTTTTTTCTCGTTATTGTAATGGCAATGGCTGTCGGATATATTTTTCAAAATAAAACCCTTGCCGGTAGTTGTGGCGGCTTAGCAAGCGTAGGTATCGATAAATCTTGTAATTGTGATAACCCATGTGAAAAGCGTCAGGAACGTGACCGTGTCGCAGCGTTAGCGATTGGCGATATTAACGTTAAAAACATTTAAGCAGTTATCAAAGCTTAATCTATTTAACGATTAATCAATACTAACGTTTAGCGTTAGCCTACAGTAAACAGATAAAAGGTGAGCATAGCTCACCTTTTTCATTTCTAACATCCAGTCTTTATTTGTTAGCAAAGCTTATTTATATAAGGCGCTCAATAAGCCAGTAGCTGGCAACTAGCGCAATGGTGATATTAAGCGAAAACACCAACTTAGTTTGATACCAGACTTTTTTCCTAAAGGGGTATAGACAAATAAAAGCAAGTGCAATCACCGTTATCTGTCCAAGTTCTACACCAACATTAAACGAGATTAAGCTCGTTAAATACTGGCTCGCGGGTAATCCGACTTCACTTAATACCGACGCAAACCCTAATCCATGTAACAAGCCAAAGGCAAATATTATCGGTAATCTCGCCTGGCTATTTGTACGTTGATTTGCGCGATAAATATTTTCTAACCCTACATAGACAATGGATAAAGCAATAAGAGGCTCTACAATCGTGCTAGATATCGTAACAAAACCGTAAATGCCTAATGCTAGGGTAATTGTATGCGCGAGCGTAAATGCGGAGATTTGCCATATTAAACTTGAGCGTTTCCTAGCAAACAACAGTAGTGCTAAAACGAATAATATATGATCCAACCCGCGCGGCAATATATGCACAAATCCTTGGTAAATATAATCCATAGTGAGTGAAATGGTACTCGGTATATTTACGCTATTTAAGTGCAAAGCATTTGATTGATTAATTTGAAAGCTTTGGCTTAATGCTCCGGCACTTATTAAGGTTTGTTCAGGCCGAACCACTTTAAGTACTATATTGCCTAAAAGTGGTGCAAAACTAACGGCAACATCATCCGAGTTTTCAGGTATATATCCTGTAGCGTGAAGTTCAATTTTATAATCTGTTAGCTTTTCTGGTTGCGCTAAAATGCGTTTTAACTGTTGAAGTTGTAAACCCTGAAAGGTCATGGGTTGTTGCTGTTCAATATTTTTTGTTTTATTTGAAAAAACTAAACCGGATTGCTGACTCAAAACAGCTTCAAGATTTTCGAGTAATTGTTTTTGTTCAAGAAATGACAGTTGATTTAATGCTAAGAGTACATTGTTATCCTCACCTGAAATGTCTAAATGTTCTTGCAATAAATGTATAAAATCAACAGTAACGATAAGCTGGTATCTTTCGTTATTATCTAGCGATAAAGTTGCCTGATTAAAGTCATCAGTATGTGCAAAACTGCTGATTGAGCATAGAGATGTGGTCAATATTACAATGAATAAATATACCGAAGAAAGTCGTAGGGTAAGCAAAATTAATAACCTTGATTTTAAAATAAAAAGTCTGTGAAGAAATCGACGTTAAGTTAGCGTATTTTCTATAAAATTAATAGCCTTGAGTGCTTGCAAACTATACGTTCACTTTAGGTATTACTTAACCGATCTGGAGATTGTTTTTATCGGTAATTGATCTTTAGTGTCACTCATCTATTCAAAAAGCTCTAGTGTTACGAGTAAATCCTATTATAAGCACTAAATTTGCAAATAAAGCATTTGATACTGAGCTTGTATATTATGAATTCACCCAAAAAGTTCTAAAAAAATATAAGCCAGTCAGCTACGTTGAGGATTATAATATTGTGGCAACATTAGTTTAATCCTTGATGTTAAATAGGTGACGAAAAATGGTGCTTAGCCTGCTATTTAGCTGTACTGACGTGATGGTTCGATATAGTCAACTGGAACGAATATCTACAGCGTTAAATAACCGGGGATTTGGATAAGCGTTTGCTAAGTAATCGCAATATAACTGCATTAGTTCACTTATCCAAAGTTCAGGATACATAGCAATATAAACATTGAAAATAGCATTAACCAATGTAAATCATTAGTTAGTCATTGGTTAACTGCATTAACCAGAACAAAATTTAGTTCATTAGGTCGTTATGTTTAAAAAAATATTATTAATCTTGTCACTTTTTTGTGTTTCTACATCGTCTTGGGCTGCTGGTCCAGGCAGTATTGATTTAACCAATTCAATATTTGGTCTCACGGCCATCATTCTTTTTTCAATTGCTTACGTGTTGGTTATTGGTGAGGACGTTATACACTTAAGAAAATCCAAACCTGTTCTCGTCGCTGCGGGTATTATTTGGCTAATTATTGGCTGGGTTTATACCCAGCACGGTGTTCCTATTGAGGCAGAAGAAGCCTTTAACCATAACTTGCTTGAATATGCTCAGCTATTATTATTTCTATTAGTAGCAATGACTTATATTAATGCTATGGAAGAGCGCGGTATTTTTGATGGCTTGCGTTTGTGGATGGTGTCAAAAGGCCTAAGTTTGCGCTCTTTGTTCTGGTTGACAGGGGTTTTAGCATTCGCCATTTCTTCTTTTGCTAATAACTTAACTACCGCCATGTTGATGTGCGCCATTATCTTAAAAGTGGCATCCAATGATAAAAAATTTATCAATCTAGCTTGTATTAATATTGTTGTCGCAGCTAACGCCGGTGGTGTTTTTAGTCCGTTTGGTGATATTACAACCTTAATGATTTGGCAATCAGGGCTAGTTAAATTTGAACAATTTATTGTGTTGTTTATTCCATCATTAGTGAACTTTTTAGTGCCAGCAATCATCATGAGCTTTTTCATTTCCAACGAAAAATCGACACCCGATGTCAGTGAAACTTTTCAGATTAAACGCGGAGCAAAAAGGATAGTTGCCCTGTTTATTTTGACCATAGCTACCGCTGTACTATGCCACAGTGTTGTTAACATGCCGCCAGTGTTAGGTATGATGATGGGCTTGGGTTACTTAAAGTTCTTTGGTTTTTATTTACGTATGAGCCTACCACGCTCTTTAGATAAAAAGCGCAATAAAGCAGAAGCTGAAAATGACTCAGAAGAATTGAAAAAGCTAGGCAATATCATACCTTTTGATATTTTTGACAAAATCGCCCGTGCAGAGTGGGACACTTTACTGTTTTTCTACGGCGTAGTGATGTGCGTTGGCGGTTTGGGCTTTATGGGCTACTTAAGCTTAGTTTCTGAAGCGCTATACAGTAATTGGAGTCCAACGTATGCCAACATTGCTGTCGGCGTGCTATCGGCCATTGTAGATAATATTCCTGTCGTATTTGCCGTGTTGAGTATGAACCCAGCGATGGATCTTCAACAATGGCTATTAGTCACCATGACAGCAGGTGTTGGTGGTAGTTTATTGTCAATAGGATCAGCAGCCGGTGTCGCCTTAATGGGACAAACGAAAGGTGTTTATTCCTTTATAGGCCACTTAAAGTGGAGCTGGGTTATCGCGCTAGGTTATGCAGCAAGTATTGGTGTACACTTTTTAATTAATGGCTAAGATGATTTTAGTTTACATAAACTAATTATTTTACAAACAGTTAACTGTCTATAATGACTATAAAAAACAGTGATTATAGACAGTATATTTATTAAATTTTACTCACCAATTATGTCTGCCGAAAATAGTTACATCAAATAACCTTTCAATTCTTAAATCGTCAGTTCTGATGCATATCTTACATATTTTACAAAGCTGAATGGTCCAATTTTATTATTGTTTGATACTCGCGTATTGACGTAATTTTTTTACATGGTAAAGTGACTGTGTTTTTATACAGTTAAGTGTAATTAAGTTAATATAAATACAGTTTATTATTAAATGGAATGATAAATGATTAGAACTCGCCACTCACAGAAAAAGATAATTCATATCGACATGGACTGCTTTTACGCTGCAGTGGAAATGCGTGATAATCCTGAATGGCGTAATGTCCCTATTGCTGTTGGTGGAAACGGACCGCGCAGTGTACTTTGTACTTGTAATTATAAAGCGCGCGAGTTTGGTGTACGTTCAGCTATGCCAAATGCAAGGGCGAAGGCGCTTTGTCCTGAACTTATTATTGTTAATGGTCGAATGTCAGTTTATCAGCAAGTGTCACAACAAATCAGAGCTATATTCCTACGTTACACCGACTTAATTGAGCCTTTGTCACTTGATGAAGCCTATCTTGATGTTACCGACTCTCCTTTGTTTTTTGGCAGTGCTACTTTAATTGCTGAACAAATTCGACGCGATATTTATAATGAGCTAAACCTTACCGCTTCTGCTGGTATTGCCCCTAATAAGTTTTTAGCTAAAATTGCCAGTGATGAAAATAAGCCTAATGGACAATGTGTTGTTGCTCCTGAGGATATTAGTACATTTGTTGAAAACTTGTCGTTGAAAAAAATCCCGGGTATTGGGCCAAAAACCAGTGATAAATTAAAAGCCTATGGCTTTGAAAGTTGCGCAGATGTTAGGGCAAGCTCTGTTGCAAAGCTTCATTCTATTGTTGGTAAGTTTGCTAATGCGTTATTCCAACGAAGCTTTGGTATCGACGATAGAGCGCTTGAAACATCACGTGTTAGAAAGTCACTAGCGATAGAAAAAACAATGGCAGAAGATATTGATTCTATCGAGCAATGCCAAGTGATACTTTTAAGTTTATTTAGCAAGCTTAAATTACGCTTAGCAAAACATGACGATCGGCAAATCAGTAAACAAACGGTAAAAATTAAATTTGCCGACTTTCAGCAAACCACCGTTGATATGCAATCTAAAGATTGTCTTGAAGCTATTTTTCTCGAGCTATTTCAAAAAGCCATGACAAGAGCTAATAATCGAAAAGTTCGATTAATTGGTTTGTCATTGGGCTTTTCTGAGCACAGTAGTATTGATAATCAGAGTCAGCTAGACTTGTTCTAGCTCTGTTCTAGCTCTGTTCTAGCGCTTTTAAATTAACTCACCTTTAATTTTCACATTTTCTTTGTATAGATATCTAAACGGTGCATTAGAATTATGAGTGAATTATTATTTATACTGACTTAATTAAGTAGTATTAATTTTGTTTGTAAGGGTAATATGTAGGCATAGTTTTATTAATGGCTTTTGCGTTTAATCAATATCAAATTCTCAAGTCCAACATACTAAATACAATAGGGTAATTATGTTTAAAAAATCTCTAGTAGCAATAACAATACTTTTGAGTGCTGTTGTGAGCGTGTCAACCAGTGCTCAAGAAATGGCAGAAGCAGAAATAACGGTACAACCTGCAGCGGGTAACGTTTATATGTTACAAGGTCCGGGAGGTAATATTGGTGTATTAGCTACAGATAAAGGTTTATTGCTGGTTGATGATAAATTTGCTCCATTAGCAGAAAAAATTGAAGCCGCGATGAAGGGCATAGAAGATAAAGAGCTTAAGTATGTTATCAACACCCATTTTCATGGCGATCATACTGGTAGTAACAAATTCTTCTCACATAAAGCGCCGATATTTGCTCATGAAAATGTTCGTAATCGTTTGAGTAATAAAACCGATCATCATACTGAAAGTTTACCTGTGGTAACTTACAAAGACGGTATTACTATTTATTTAGATAATGAAGAAGTTCAGTTAACACATTTACCAAAAGGTCATACTGATGGTGACACTTATGTTTACTTTAAAAAAGCCAATGTATTGCATACGGGGGATTTATTTTTTGAAGTTGGTTTTCCTTATGTCGATTTAAAAAGTGGCGGCAGTGTTAAAGGGTATTTAGCCGGTGTTAAACACATGCTAAAAAATACACCTGATGATGTGGTAATTATTCCAGGGCACGGCAATTTAACCGACAAAAAGAGTTTATTAGCCTTTGCTGAAATGATGGAGTTTAGTATTAATAAAGTTTCTACAGCATTGGCCGCAGGCAAATCTGAGCAGCAAATACTTACCGACGGTATTGGTGAAAAATATAAACATTTGTCTTGGGCATTTATTACTGAAGAAAAATGGCTTAAAACCTTAGTCGCAGATTTGCAGTAAGTAACAATTTTACAAGGTAATATAACGGGGCAATATTAATCAATACCTACTCGAAAAAATGTAAAGTATTGATGAAGCATAAACCTAATATTAAACGCTTTTTAACGCTTAATATTAGGTTTTTTTATTCGACCTTAATAACGACTTCACTTAATTTTTAATGAAGTGAAGATACAAAAGTTAACGATACAAAATAAAACGTATTTTAATGGACTATAAACTTAAAGGACTAACTTTGAAAATATTACTATCGAGCATTTTCTTATTTTTAACACTCAAATGTAATGCTGGTGTAACCGATTGGATTGATTTTAATCTAGAAGGTGGCCACGTTAAAATCCCTGTAAGCATTAAAGGCATTGATACCTTTGCCATCTTAGATACGGGGGCTCAACTCAATGCCGTTAATAAAGCTTTTATTACTAAACACGATTTAATGTTTGATAAAGGCAGCATGATAAAAGTCAGAGGCGTTTTCGGGGTTGATAAGAAAACTACATATAGAAATGTACCTGTTAGTTTTTTTGGCATCGCGACTGAACTTAGCAAAGTTGCAGAAATTAATTTAGGCTATCACACTAATGGCCTGTTACTTGGATCGGGTTTTTTCAATAGTTTTGTCGTTCAATTAGATTATCCTAATGAAAAAATACGTTTGATCACTCAAGATTCTGTTGAAGTGGCTAAATTTAAAAATATTGAGATCCAAAGTCAAAAGGGTACAGGAATGCCAATAGTTAAAATTGGTCTGCCTGATGATAGGCATTTATGGATGATACTTGATACTGGTAATGCTGGCGGCATGGTTGTTGAACGCAAAGTCGCTAGTAAACTGGGTTGGTTATCAGGAGGAGATCGTAAGTCAACAGTATCAACAGGCGTTAACACTACAATAGAAACTGAAAGCTTTAGAATTCCACTATTGCAGTTTGGCCCTTTTGAGTTAGAAAATGTACTTGTGACCATTCCTGCTGAAGGGAAAAATTCATATTTAGATAGCCAATACGAAAAAACAGGCTCAAGACTTAAAGGTAAGAAAGTCCAGGGTATAATTGGCTACGACGTGCTTAAACACTTTTTAATTACTGTTGATTATAAAGGTGGACACGCTCATATTGGTTTACCTGAATAATTGCCAATACATTATCAAGTTTAAGCATTTTTTAGTTAGAATAAAATTCAGCAATTTATTGCAAAGGTTCATTCTTATACACCTTCATTTTTAGGTGTTTTAATTACTCTTTCATTTAAGGCAAAGCTATGAAATTTTCTTATACGTTAAGCTTATTCATTACTTTATTACTAATCAGCTTATCAAATACAACGTATGCAAAAGCCGCTAACAATTACCCTGCAAGTACAAAAGAGCTTACTTTTAATGCTGATGGCGATCGTATGTCAGGCTTTATTTATCAAGCACCAGGTATAGGGCCGCATCCAACTGTGTTGTTATTACATGGTTATCCGGGTAATGAAAAGAATTTGGATGTTGCTCAGGCACTGCGCAGTATAGGCTGGAATGTAGTCTTTTTTCATTATCGTGGAGCGTGGGGGAGTGAAGGCGAGTTTTCATTTTTAAATGCTGAGCAAGATGTACAGACAGTGTTGCAGTTTATTAGCGATGAAGCCAATGCCAAAGCACTTAATATTGATCGCAATTTAATCTCTATTATTGGCCATAGCATGGGCGGCCATTTAGCTATCGCAGGGATATTAGATAATCAATCAGTTAATTGCGCTGTTGCATATGACGGTGCTAACCTCGGAGTGGGTGACGTAGGCATTATAGATGACCCCAACACTACTATTCCTTGGTTAGAATACAGTGACAGCTTATTTATGTTAAATGGTTGGTCAGGCGATAAAGCTAAACAAGAGTTGAAGACACACGCAAAAGCACTCAATTTGGTCAGAAGAGTGAATACCCTTAATGGTCGGTCAGTATTACTTATTGCTGCTGATACCGATGTTATTCCATTAAAGTCACATATAGAACCACTACTAGAGGCTTTAGTTAAAACAAATAACAGTGATGTAACCTATAAACTGATTGATGACGACCATAGCTTTAACTCCTCTCGCACTGAATTAATTAGTACTACACAGAATTTTTTGAACACTAAATGTAAGGCTAAGTAATTAAGGTGATTTATTCATATAAAAAAAGCGCTAACCAAAAAATTGGATAGCGCTTTATGTTTTGAGTTCAAGCTTGTTATCAGTATCATCGTCATAAAATTACGTTATGACAACATCAGTTAATGGTAAAAACTCTCCGACTAACGGTGATAACTTTTTTATCAAAGATGTGCTTTTAAATATTAGGCATCTTTGTGAATGTGAACATCCATTTGTGGGAAAGGAATGTTTAGCCCTTCGTTTGCAAATGTTTTATAAACTTTTTCATTCATTTGGAAGTATACACCCCAATAATCAGGCGCGTTTACCCAAGCTCTAACAGCAAAATTTACTGAGCTATCAGCTAATGCTGAAACAGCAATAAATACTTCAGGGTCTTTTAAAATACGCTCATCTTCATCACATAATCGTTTAATAACTTCTCTAGCTTTATCTAGATCATCACCGTAACCAACGCCAATTGTCCAATCAACACGTCTCTTCGCTTCTGTTGAATAGTTAACCATTGATGAAGTTGATAGGCCTCCATTAGGGATAATGATGGTTTTATTATCAGGCGTTTTTAAAATGGTATTGAAAATTTGAATCTGAGAAACAGTACCCACATAACCTTGTGCATCTATAACATCACCCACTTTAAATGGTTTGAAAATCAATATCATTACACCACCAGAAAAATTCTGCAGCGTTCCTGACATAGCCAAACCAACAGCTAAACCTGCAGCACCTAATATAGCGATGAAAGAGGTCATTTCAATGCCTAACATACCTAAGGCTGTTAGCACTAAAAGAACTTTTAAAAGCCCGTTAACAATGCCGGTTAAAAATGGCATTAAAGACGGATCAGTACCTCCTTTTTTTAGGGTGGTTTTAAATACGTTGCCAATGATGCCTATTACCCATCCACCAATGATCCATACTAGGATCGCACCAATCAATTTTGGTCCGTAAAAAACGGCCATTTGAGTCATTTGACTTACAACTTCATCTGTATTCATATTATCTTCCTGAAATTATTACAGTATTTTTAAATTGGACTAAACAATAAGCTAAAATCGCTTAATTTTAGTTTTATTTATGCTAAGTGGTAACTTTACTTGAACAATCGCCTCAAGTTGATAGTCACATTATTAATATAGAATAAAAGCCATGATTATTCTTTAAAAACTTAATGAGTTGTTGATATAAATGATTTGTTTGCATAATTAAGTATTGAAAAAATAACATAATTTTTCTCAGACACAATTAAATGTACTAAGAATTAAGGTTTACTTTTAAACGTATACAGCGCTTTTTAGGTCAACGTTAATTTTGTCTGTAGAGATTTTTAATTTCATAATTTACTTGTTAAATAAAACGTTAGCTTTACAAGTAGCTTGCTATAATTTCGATATAAAAAAACCGCATATATGCGGTTTTTCAGTTTCTTCAATCAAATAATGCTAATGACTTTTAGCCATAGTTATTGATGAGAGCGCAACTTTAAGGATAATGTGCTCGCATCATAGATAAGTACGCGTTGATACTCAGGCATAAAATAATGCTGTTTGGGGCCTTCGGCAATTATTAATTCAGTCCAAAGCTCAACCTGAGCCGCATTATATTTAGTTAATGTCATTCCTTGGGTTGGATCAAAGCGATAGAAGTAACTATTGTCATGAGCATCTATGGTTGTGTTAATGGTTTGGATATTAACATTATCGTGCAATAAGCCATTATCAGTATAGGTTGTCCCGTCAAAACCTGCCCACTCAGAAGTGCTATTAGCACTATAAATTGTACTGCCTTCATGATTTATGACAAAGCTTGATAAGCTAACAAAGGCTGTATTGGTGTATGCAGGTTCATCTGATGCTGAAACCATATCACTAGCATAGGCGTTATAACTTAACGCATAACGTTGCAATGAGGTTGTTGATTGCTTGTAGGCCATGAATATATCGGCACTATTGGCTTGAGCAATGGTCGAAACAAAATAAGCATTTTTTTGATCCCAGAACTGGCGAACTAAGTTTAAGTCGGCATACTCAAGTGTTTGTGTTAAGACCAAAGGTACACCAGCAATTATTTTAATCATAATCGGACGATATTCTATGGTGATATTGTCACTGTCTATTTGATTAAATTGGTAACTGCTTAAATCAAACTGGTAATGATTAACGCGAGTTTGTTCAAGCTCATCTTCATCTACATAGGTTTCACTATTAGATGCCAAAAGCATTGAACCATCAGGGTGAACGACTAAGTTAGTCAGATCAATACCGGCTAAAGGCGAGGTGGTAGAGTTGATCAACGCCCCAGAAATCACGTGATAAGTATTAATTTTATCGCCTGAAGCGATATAAACATAAGGACGCATGGGGTCAAGTACTGTGCCTGAGCTGTTGACGCTAATATTGGTAATATCGACATCAGCACTGTCAATTGTGCCCTTATTGAACGTTATATTGATGCTTCCAGGTAGTGCCGTGCCTTCAGCTGTCGGTGTTAAAGTAATGACGGCATTATGCACACCATCGGAACTCAGATTAGCTGGTATGCCCGTAATGGTAAGTGTGTTGTTGTTAGCGTCAGAAGATAACGATAACCAGTTAACATCGGTATTTGCTTGCCAAGCAATAGTAGTTTCACTGTTTGTTAAAATATCAACAGTATGCACAAGCGTTTGTTCAGTCGCTAAGCTATTAAAAGCTAGAGCTGGAAAGTTACTAGTTAAACGTATGGCATCGATTGCCAGCTCAACAGTGATCACTTTTGTCGTGCCACTAGCAGGATCAAATATTGAAATACTAGCTGACATTAAGCCCCAGCCGGTAATTAAGCTGCGATCAATATCAATTAAAATAATATCGCCATTCTCATCAGTTTGCTGCGTTAAAATCAACCATGGGGCACTAGCGGTTGCTTGCCAATCCGCTCCAATATTTGTCAGGGTTAGTGTTTGCTGAGCAATAGCGCTATCACCAAAGTTGGTGGTAAAGGCCAAGCTTTCTAAAGACGATGAAAATTGGCTTAGGTTAATAACATCGATGGTGTTAGCGCTCGATGAGGGTAAAACGGCTCTTTTGTCGCCATTAGCGATCAATATACCTGATGGTTGATTTGAACCAAGCGCAATACTATTAGCAATAACTTGCTGTTCGTTATATACATCAACTTTAAAGCCAGCTTCAGGATCAAATATAACGTAATGAGGACGATCATTAGCGGTATGAGCAAGCGCTAAATTAATCACCGTGCTGTCACTATTTAACACGCCATTATCTGTAAATGTTGTGCCGTCAAAACTTATCCATTGACTGGTTGGGCTTATGGCGTAAATGTTTTGCTCATCAGCGGTAACATAGAAGTCGTTAATTTGTTCGTTTTCACCCAGTAATTCAGGTCGATAACTGTGGCTAATTGATGTTGTAATAGGGTTGCGAGAAAAATCGTTTACGCTAACGTCAATTCGCTTAATCGACATTGACTCATCACCGGCGCTAACATCTAAAGCAAACAGTGCTTGATTTTTTTCTGCGACATTAAAGGCTCTAGCAAAAAAAGCATTAGGTCCGTCAAACCCTTGTCGGACAAGATTTTCATCAGCAAACTCTAATATAGCTGTTGTTAAAAAATAACGTCCATCAATACGGATAAATTTGACGGGTTCATTGGTGATATCAATGTCAGCTAATTCAATAATGCTCATGTCTGAGAGGTCGATTTGATATCTATGCGTGGTAGTTTCGGTAGTGTTTTCATCGATAACCGTAGTTTCAATCGCTTTTGCTAGTAATTTACTAGCATCTGGGTGAACAATAAGCTGCTCTAACTCAGTATCAACTGGCGAAATAACGGTTGTTGATAATAATTCGTTTGTATAAAGATGGTAACTGCGTAGCTCATTATTAACAGCAACATAATACTGTGGTAATAGCGGATTTGTCGCTATACCATCAGTGTTGGCAACAATACTTAAGGTATTATTTTCAGTATTTATTTCAGATTTATAAAAGCTGACTTGAATAGTATCTGCAATCGCGGTGGTTTCATCGTTTCCGCTAAGCGTTATCTCAGCTGTTGTTATCTCATCTGTTGTTAACAAACTACTATCAGCTGTGATAGTGAGTTGATTGCTATCATTGTTCGGTGTCAATGTTAACCAAGTAGCTTCTGTACTGGCTTGCCATCCCCAAGGTAAAACACTGTTTGAATTTATATTAAGAACAGCTTGAGTGTTGTTGATATTACCTGTTTCAGCTAAAGCAACAGTGGCTTTATCGGCAAATAAATGGATATTGTCTAAGCTCAATTCAACCGGATATTTTGTAGTACCAAGTGGACTCGTAATGTCGATTGTTGCAGGGAAAAAACCTGAACCGGTAAAGTCACTTAAATTAGGTGTTGCTGTGATCGTTGTTACGCCATCAAGAAAACTTTTTTCGACGTTTAACCAAGGTACTGAACTTGCTAATGAAAGGTTATCTTCACTAGCACTTAATTGAATTGTTTTTGCCGCAATTGATTCAACACCATAAGTGTCATCAAAAGTCACCGCTTGCCATACCAGCAATGATACATTGATATCGGCATGGGCAAAGTTAGTGGTTGTTGTATCACCACTAGTGAGTCTTAATGTTGTACCGTATAAATCGGCATTTATTCTATCAGCGTTAACCACATCAATATGTAAAGTTGCTGAGTTATCCGTTAAGTTTTCAATACGATAATTTAACCAGGCTACAGGTTGTGCCGTTGGAGCAAAACCAAGTAATAAGCCTGAACCATCGAATGTTACGTCAACCGCGATAGTATGGGTTTCTGTTTGCAAAAATTCATTAGTAAATGCTACTGATGAAACTGATGAACCAACGGTGAATGTTGGGACCTTTTCGTTTGAGCCGCCACATGCTTGTAAAAATAGTGAGCTAAATAAAATAACTAACATTAAACGCATGTTTTTCATTTGTCCCTTCATACAGGTCCCTGTTTTTATTAATCGCTATAACATAGCTTTTATTGATAACTGAATGTTGCTTTAAATTTGCTAATTCATTATTTCAATGGGTATAAGTTTATTTTGCGCGATTATTAACATAATGTAAAACTTATCATCATTTTTAGAATATTTTTACATTCTAAGTCGTGGCATGTGTTTAATCTCATCTCATATTTTTTCTAAATAACAGTTATGTACCCAGTAACAGCATTAAATAATTAGCGGTAATAAAGCTATAAAAAACCACATTGAATTGCGTTATGCTGTTATCGAAAATGTTCCACTGAGCCTAAGTATTAATAACGAGGCTTTTAGGCATAACGTAGTCATACATTTATATAGCGTGATATTTTTGTAATCTCATAGTTTGAGTCAAATAGGTTCTATAGAGATTAAGGCATAGGTCAATATAGGCTTTAGCGGTTAATTTGCATTAAAAGTACCATTAAATTCCTAAATACATTGGTATATTAAAGCAGAGGTTGCGTATAATATGCGCTTTGGTGCGTCCCTAATAAAGATCCAAAAGCGCAAGCTAATTGAATGCGCTTTATAATAAGGTGGTTTCTCATTAGATGAAATCATGACACTATTAAACGCTTAAACAGATATAATTCTTCGAAAAGTTGGAAATTCAAATGATTGAAACTAGTGCCCAATTGCGTCAGGCATTTTTAGATTTTTATGCATCTAAGCAGCACCAAATTGTTGCGAGTAGCTCACTTATTCCGGGTAACGATGCGACATTATTATTCACTAATGCTGGTATGGTGCCTTTTAAAGATGTTTTTCTTGGCGACGATGTTCGCAGCTATACTCGCGCCACTTCTGCGCAACGCTGTGTGCGTGCTGGCGGTAAGCATAATGATTTAGAAAATGTAGGGTACACTGCTCGTCATCATACTTTTTTCGAAATGCTCGGTAACTTTAGTTTTGGTGATTACTTCAAAGAAGAAGCAATAACATATGCATGGGAATTTTTAACTAGCGTATTAGCATTACCCAAAGAAAAACTGCTCGTTACTGTTTATGAAAGCGATGATGAAGCTTATAACTATTGGTTAAATGAAATTGGCATACCAGCAGATAAAATAATACGCATTGGTGATAAGTCAGCCGACAAAAAGTTTGAGTCTGATAACTTTTGGTCGATGGGCGATACTGGCCCATGTGGTCCATGCTCTGAAATATTTTATGATCACGGAGAAAATATTTTCGGTGGTCCTCCAGGTTCTCCTGATGAAGATGGCGATCGCTACATCGAAATTTGGAATATTGTTTTCATGCAATATAACCGTCATGCAGACGGTACTATGGAAAACTTGCCTAAACCGTCAGTTGATACCGGTATGGGTTTAGAGCGCATTGCCGCTATAACACAAGGCGTGCATAGCAATTACGAGATTGATATTTTCCAGTGCTTAATTCGAGATACTGCTAAGTTACTTGAATGCGACGATTTAGAGCACAAATCTTTACGTGTTATCGCTGATCATATTCGTTCATGTAGCTTCTTAATTACTGATGGTGTTATACCGTCGAATGAAGGGCGTGGTTACGTATTACGTCGTATTATTCGCCGCGCTATTCGTCATGGTCATAAACTTGAAGCACAATCATTTTTCTTTCATAAATTAGTCGCCTCACTTGCAGAGCAAATGGGTGATGCATATCCTGAATTGGTTCAGCAACAAGCGATTATTGAGAAAATTTTACGTATCGAAGAAGAACAGTTCGGTAGAACGTTAGACCGAGGTATGGCGTTATTAGAAGATATTTTAGCAGGACTTAAAGGCGATACTATCGCTGGCGATGATGTATTTAAGTTATATGACACCTTCGGCTTTCCGGCTGATTTAACCGCTGATATTGCACGTGAACGTGAGCTAAATATTGACATTGTAGGTTTTGATGCAGCAATGGCTCAACAACGTACTCGCGCACAAAAAGCAAGTCAGTTTGGCACAGACTATAACGACACCCTTAAATCAGAAAACCGTACCACTTTTAAAGGCTACACACGTGATGAAATGTCTTCTACTGTTGTAGAGCTTTTTAACAGCGAGTCGTCAGTTAATACTTTAGAAGCAGGTGAAGCAGGTATTGTGATCCTTGATCAAACACCATTTTATGCTGAATCAGGTGGGCAGGTTGGTGACACGGGTACACTACAGTTTGATAATGGTACTTTTGAAGTGACCGATACAATTAAGCTTGGACATGCGTTTGCGCATAAAGGTATTGCTCATCAAACCATAGGTTTAAACAGTCTTGTAAAAGCGCAAATTAATAGCGAGCGTCGTGCAGCAATTGTTAAAAACCATACGGCTACGCATATTTTACATGCCACTCTTCGTAAAGTGTTGGGCGATCATGTTACGCAAAAAGGTTCATTGTGCGATGCGGATAAACTCCGATTCGATTTTTCTAACTTTGAAGCGGTAACGCCTGAAGAGATAAACACAATTGAACGTATGGTTAATGAACAAATTCGCAGTAACTTAGCTCGTGAAACTAACTTGATGCAAATTGATGCCGCAAAAGAAAAAGGCGCTATGGCCTTGTTTGGCGAAAAGTACGATGATGAAGTACGCGTAGTTACCTTAGGTGATTTTTCAACAGAGCTTTGTGGTGGCGTACATGTTAACCGTACTGGTGATATTGGCCTATTCAAAATTACTTCTGAATCAGGCATAGCCGCAGGTGTTCGCCGTATTGAAGCGGTAACAGGTGAAGCCGCATTAAATTACTTTGCCACACAAGAGCATACGTTAAACTCCATTGCAGCATTAGTGAAAACTGAGCCTGCTAATGTAGCAAGTAAAATTGAACAAGTAATATTGCGTAATAAAGAGTTAGAAAAAGAGCTTGCACAATTTAAACAGAAACTTGCAAGTGCTGCCGGTGCTGACTTAGTAAGCCAAGCTAAAGACTATAATGGTGTCAAAGCGCTTATTGCTAATTTAGAAGGTGTAGAAGCGAAATCACTGCGTGGTATGGTTGATGACCTGAAAAATAAAATGGGTTCAGGCATTATTTTGTTAGCTACTGCTAGCGATAATAAAGTGAGCTTAATTGCTGGCGTGACAAAAGATTTAGTTGGTCGAGTTAAATCTGGCGAGTTAGTTAATGTTGCAGCCCAAGAAGTGGGTGGTAAAGGTGGAGGCCGTCCTGATATGGCACAAGCAGGAGGAAGCCAACCAGAGAACATTGAAGCAGCGTTAAACGCAGCACAAAGCTGGTTGAGTGATAAACTGAGCTAATATATAGAGCAGCAAAAAATTAATGTAATATGTTCTAAGGTTAATGCCAGTCAGTTAAGCTGACTGGCATTTTCTTTTGGTGGGGGATATAGATTATTTGGATTTCACTCATCGAAGGTGTTTTATCTCTTCTCTTTTCTTTTCTTCAATTCTCATCAAGTAATATAGCTTAAATATGAATAGGGTCTTGAGTCGTTGCTCCTAATGGATTTAAGTATTTTCTGGACTCATGATTTATATCGATATGAAATGTTGAATCACAGCCATCAACTACTAAAGTAACTGAACTGTCCAAATACCCATTTCTTTCGTTGTCATCGTCATAGTTCGTCGTATTAAATTAAAGTTAATTAATTCGCTGCATAGTTCCTGACGAACGATGTATGGACGCTAACTTATCAAGTGCTATTAAGCATCGTCGGTTTTATTTTTCTAAAGCCAAGTGCTATCTCCCCGCGATGAAAATATAATTTATCTATTTCATTACTTAGAAAATACAATATATATCTGTCATTGACGTTAATAAGCGAAAGTTTTTCTCTTTATTGTTTTACTGATTAATCTGGCTTTAATCGTTTTAGGAACATATGGGAAATATTTTGTGCATGTTTTGTTGTTTTTTTATTTAATTTTATTGGGAATTATTTTCTGGACTCCGGGTCTTATTATAGAATACTAGCCGTTTATGTTAATAGAATGTGAAATCGGACCAGTTTGAAAAGTATTTTTAAAAAAATTTGCTAAAAATGCAAATAATTACGCATAAAGTGTTTATTGTTTCATTAAGGTTGTTAAAATAACCAGTAATTGCTGCAATTGCATTCTACTCTAGATTTATAAGTGTTAATTAAAAGACTAAAAGTTTGATATTGATAAAGGATTATTCAATGTTTAATAAGTATTTTAGGGACTTATTGTAATCTTTAGTGCACTTTTGCAAAAATTAGACTAAATTTAATTTGTTACTAGCTTATATATATTTAGTGGATCTCGTTTTTAAACATAAAGGAAATTAAGATGTTAATATTAACTCGCCGAGTTGGTGAAACGTTGATGATCGGAGACGACGTCACAGTGACAGTGTTAGGTGTGAAAGGCAATCAAGTACGTATTGGTGTTAACGCACCAAAAGAAGTGTCAGTTCATCGTGAAGAAATATACATGAGAATTCAATCTGAAAAAGGTGAGGGTGAAGCCTCAGGGAATGAAATCTAAATATCTTCTACTTATTAAAGCCGACAATAGTCGGCTTTTTTGATCCAGCAATAAAATTTATCACGGTGATATTGAGCTCTTTTTAGTAACTTAATGTTGGAAAAGTAACCGTGTTGTTTGAATTCTCAACAAACAGTCATAAAATAGAAATAAAAGCTTAAAAAAGTTTGACTTATTTTTATAATCCCTTATTATTCGCACCCATTGGAGAGGTGGCCGAGTGGCCGAAGGCGCTCCCCTGCTAAGGGAGTATCTGGTTTATCCCGGATCGAGGGTTCGAATCCCTCCCTCTCCGCCATTCTTTTAGATTGGCACCGTAGGAACAACGGTATTGTAATAGTTCAATACGAACGTATATAATGTTCACTAGGTCGTTTTACCTAAGTTAATATTGTTAGTTCGTTATCTCTTAAACTAGAGATATAAATAACAGGTTTAAATAAGGACGCGTAGCTCAGCTGGATAGAGTACCTGGCTACGAACCAGGCGGTCGCAGGTTCGACTCCTGCCGCGTCCGCCACTTTTCTTTAAGTGGCTAAATATAAAAGAATAGCTAGTATTAAAGCTAATAAAAAAATAAATATAAGCTTTATATTAAATTTATTTTTGATATAAAGATATCTTGAATCAAGATATAAAATAACGATTGACCGCGGACGCGTAGCTCAGCTGGATAGAGTACCTGGCTACGAACCAGGCGGTCGCAGGTTCGACTCCTGCCGCGTCCGCCACATTAAAAAAACCAGTCTTATGACTGGTTTTTTTTCGTCTAAAATTCCTTCTTAGTTCATCTATAGTTTATTCATAAAATATCATCAAAAAAGTATTCAGTTTTGAATGATTTGCCAAAACACCTTATTTGCTAGCCTTAACATGTGCCCCTGTGTTTTTAATAAAAAATAGACATTAACCGAAGATGCTTTAAATTTAATGAATATTATTATTAAAACAAAAAATAGCCATGATTAACGGTTAGCTGCATTTGAAAAACTAATCGCTGAATTTTAG
>NZ_JACGWF010000139.1:0-6852 GCF_014077595.1 Colwellia sp. 6M3
TGTTTAATGGCTAATTGACATAGCGAAGTAGATGAACTTGTGAATTGAATGAACAATTAGCTGCCTAACGGCAGCTAAATAAAACCCTATTGCCTATTGACGGGAATAAGGCTCATATGTGTTATGTTGATAATATCGGCGAGTGCTGGCATTGGCGTAACAATATTAGCGTCTTTGGGAATTATATGGGCGGTATTTCTAGCCACAGCTATTACGTGTGGCATTATTGCTTGTACTTATCCGTTAAGTATTTCTGAAGCGCTAGATAGATTACGACAAAGCGAGATGGTTTCTGCTATGTCATCAATGATTTTAGCGTTTGCAGTAGGCGGTATTCTAGGGCCATATTCAGCATCTTTGATGATGGATAAGTTTGGTGGTTCGGCTTTGTTTTATTTCTTGGCCTTTATTCAGTTGTCATTAGCTTGTTTTGTTATCTATAGAATGACAGTTCGCTCGTCATTGCCGATAGATGAGCAAGAGCAATTTGTTATGCAAGGTTCGGTTATTACTTCTGCTGTTGAACTTGATCCCCGTACTGAGTATCACGAACCTCAACATTTACCTCGTGCTGTAGTTAAAACATCACTTATGGTGGCAGAAGCTGACCCTGAACTTGCCATCGATTTGTGTGTAGCGTTAGCAAAAATTAAATTAGGGCGTGGGTTAGCAGTGGCAAAAGCACTCGTGATATTACCTAATATTAATGCGGTAAACTTATACCAAACACTCAGTAACGCTTTACCTGAACATTCAGTAAAATTAAAAGCCGCTTTAGTGTCAGTTAAACCTGAACTTGCAGATGAGTTAGCGAAAGTAACACCGACGAATTTATCATAATACATTGAATTTATTTATCTTCCTTGCGCCATATTTTGCAACAGTTGTAATCGTTGTTTTTCCTGCTGACTAGGTTGATAAGGTAAGTTACTGAGACTTGAAGTAGCAAAGTCTTTTATCTCAAATTGAGTTAAGGCGCTATCGCCATATTTTGTTGGTGTCCCTGGTGCTGGCGACATTAATTCAATGGAGAAGGTCGATAAATAAAATGGCGCCTGTCTACCTTGTAACACGCTTTGATGAGCCTTTAACTCTAAACTAGCGTTACCTTTATTAAGTTTTTCCTTACTGACTAAGTGGGCGATAGGTTGGTTATTAGCATCAAATAAGTTAGCGCGCACACGATAAAGCCCTTGCTCTCGGGTGGTTAAATTCGCTGTTATTACCATATCTGCATCTTGGCTAGTTGCAGAGTCAAAACTTTCTAATGTGGCAACTGAGTCAACATATTTCAGGGCTAAAGCAATACTAATGATCTTACCTTTAATATTTGCTTTAACTGTTGCTTGAAGTTGATTTGGCAAGTTACGCTCGCCATCAAATTGAGCATGCCAGATATTGTTATCTTGCTCAAATTTACGAGTTAATAGTATTTTACCGCTAGTTATATCGGTAAGTATCAATGATGCATTAGCAATATTCTCACCTGAGAGGGTTGCAAATACCGGCTCTGGATAGGTATAGCGATATTTTGATAATGATGCGGATACAGAGTTACCAAGGTCGTCAACCGGAATAGATTGTGGGTTAAAATGATTGGGTTCTAAACGGTCAAAATCATTTTGAGTTAATGGCTGTGAGTAAGGCGGAAAACTGAGTTCGCTGGCGTAGGCTTTTGCCACTAGAGTCGCTGAATCGTTAGAGGTGATTTTCTCAGGTAGAGCGGTAACTGTTTCAGCTTTTTTATTTATAGCTATTCGTGCTGAGCTTACTGGCTTTATTATTGGTTTACTTATCGAAGGTGTGTTTATCGTTGTTTTTTGTACTGGCGCTGCAGGCCAAAACAACCAAGCAGAAAAAACTATAACGCTTAACATCATTAATCGCTTTAAAACGGCTTTGTTTTTCATAGCAAAGTTTCTATCTTTTAATATTTATTTCTATCGCTAATAAGGCTGTGTATCTGTCGTTATTAATACTATTAGATACCCAGCCTTGCTTATTATTTATAAAAAATTATTAACTTTAGTTAGGCATAGCGTCATATATCAACGTTGACATGCTGTCTGAAGCTGAATTTTCTACATAAAGATAATTACTTTTCCAAATCCACCAACCAGACGTTTTAGTGTAGGTGTCAAAATGGATACTTTCTCCAGATAAGGTGTTTTGTTGATTACTGGCTGCGGTTACTTTACCTGCTTGTCTTGGTTCAAGTAGTGAGCCGTGGCTATACTTTTCGCCCATTAACATCGGGTAGTGGTAAGGCATAAAGCCTGAAACCGCATTGTTTTGGTTAGCTATTTTTCCATTAAACGCTATTTGTGAACTACAGCTGCCAAAACGTGCTTGTCGATTACCACCACAAGAAGAATGAGTACCTACAACGCCATCATCATTACCTTTAATAAACGGGCTTGTAACACCTAAATACTCTGTTGCATCGCCAACAAAACGTAAACGTGGAATACGTGCATCAGGTAGCGGTGCAAGTTGTCGAGCGTTATTCACTTTTAAGTCGTGTAATACACCCATTTCATCACCTAAGTCGCCTCCAAGCCAAGCTTCTAAAGCCGCTTCAATAACGAAGGTCCAGGTTTCAGTGCCTTGAGCAACACTTACCGCTAGATCGGCAAGTTCACTACCGCCGCCAGCACCTGCAATATCGAATGTTGCGACAATATTAAGCGGTGCTAAGCCAGCATTTTCTAACCAAGTTTCTTGGTTATCGATAATATAACGTGCAACTAAATCACCAGTAGAGTGCGTTACAAATATACAACCAGGATCGCAAAAATTGCTTTGAGAAAAAGATTTTAACTTTGGCCAAAGATAATCAGTAGCTATTTTACCTTCGATTCTCTCGTATGACGGCCAATCAATAAGGGCGTCACTTAGATTATCCCAATAGCCTTTCCAGTAGTCTTGACCGCTTGCTGTTACGTCGCCATCAGATATTAGTTGTAGTGGTTGAAGGCCGTGTATCAGTACTATTTTGTGTTCTTTACTGAGTGCTGCTGTTGAACAAAGCGTTAAGCCGAGCGCAGCAATAGCTGCTACATGCTTGATTGCATTCATATATTTCCCCATTATTTTTATAGTTATTTTAATTACGTCATATTTTTATTATAGTTACTTAACTGATCGGACGTTCGACCAGTTAAGTGATAATAGAGGAGAGTTTAATTATAATCCAGCTCAAATTTTAAAAACGTCGGTTATAAACCTAAGGTTTAAAATTAACTTATTTACTGTAAAGATTGCTAAAAAGCATGTTTACCAACCATAATATTAAACAAGGAATTGAACTGTTTTTTATTTTGATCGTTAGGGTGTTTGTTTTCAGTACTGTTTACATTTCTTTTGTTCAACCTATAATCGTGCACAATCATCATGATTGATTTTTCAATACATACATAAGAAAGTTTATTTAGAGGTGTCTATGTACAAGCTACCATTAACAATAAAACAAAAAATAATAATGGGGTTTAGCACAATAGGAATTTTATTAGTTGCAGGAAGCATATTTTTTTACAATTCATTAAACCAAATCAGTCAAGCAAACAGTAACGTTGAGTTATTGGCTGTTCCTGTTCAAAAGCAAAGTAACGCTTTGCAGATCAAATTACTTAATATGATGAAAGTGGGGGCTTTGGGCTTCACACAAACAAAGACTGAAAATTTGATTAAGAGTGAGCAAGAATATGCCGAATTGAATCAAGAATTTCAATCAGCGGTTACCGTGCTAAGAGGTAAGTTAGTTGACCAACCCAAAATGTTGCAAACACTCAAGCAAGCTCAGGGATACTATCAATCTTACGTTAGCCAAAGCGAGAAGTTTTACTTTTCGAAAAAAAATGTTGCGAAAGCAAATGAAGCTTTTGAAATTAACTATCAAAAATTTCTAACAAGCCGTGATCGAGCAAGTAATAAAATGCTCGATTTAGAGTTGCTTGTATTACCTGGAGATGGTCGTTTATTAGAAGATATTATTGGTAACGGCGCAAGAATAGACGATATGTTATTTACGTTGCAAAGTACTATGTCAGGTTTAAAGCAGGTTACTGAGCTTGATGTTTTAGTACAGCATAAAGATGATGTCAGTTTTTTAATTGCTAATATCAACAATAACTACGAATTTATGCAGCGGTTATTTACTAGCGTTAACGATAAGTCGTTACTTGAAGAGTTTGCTGCTGAGTTTGCGACTTTAAGTAACTTATTGGTAGAGCCCGCTGAATTATACCAAAACAAACAACAAGCCCTTGACGACTTTACCAATGCAAACTTGGCTTATAATCTTTCTGTAGAAAGTTTTAATGATAGTTATCAGCAATTAACCTTGTTGTTATCGTTAGCTGAAGCTCGGTTTGATGAACTACAATCAGCAACTAAATCTAAAGTGGCTACGGGGGTTAATTTAGCGATTTATATGGCGTTTATTTTTGTTGCATTAGCAACATTCATTGCTGTGGTAACTACGCGGATAATGTTAGGACCTTTAGCGTCGGCCAATAAATCACTCGCGTTGATTGCGCAGGGAGACTTAACTCAGCGGCTTACAATTACCAATAAAGATGAGTTTGGTGATTTATTTAATAACATTAACAAACTGAGTGATGACTTAACGTTATTACTTAAAAACATAAGCCAAAATGCATATTCTTTAGATGAGTCATCGAAGGTCACTAGCGAACAAAGCCATCGAATTGCGCAATCTACATCAGCTCAAATTACGCGGGTAAATAATGCTAAAAAAATTGCAGAAAAGATGTTTATCAGTTCATCAAGTGTTACAGATGAAGCAAACTTAACCGCTAACAATGTTTCAGAAGCTTCAAAGCATAGTTTTGAAATACGCACTATCGCTGACGATAACAGTAATCGAATTGAGTCATTATCGACTAGTTTAAGTGATTCAGTTGAAGTAATGGCAAGATTGAGTAAGCACAGTGACAGTATTGGTGGCATTTTAGATACTATCGGTAGTATTGCTGACCAAACCAACTTATTAGCATTAAATGCCGCCATTGAAGCAGCAAGAGCAGGTGAGCATGGCCGTGGTTTTGCCGTTGTAGCTGATGAAGTTAGATCGCTTGCTTCACGTACCCAAGCGTCAACTGCTGAAATTCAACAAATGATTAATTCTCTGCAAAAAGAAACTCAAACCGCAGAAGTTGCTATTTCTCAAGGGCAGAACAAAGCGGGGGAGTGTGTATCTCAAAGCAAAGAATTGAATAATGCGATTAAGCAAATTGAAAGCGCATTGCACACTATTGATGAAATGAGTAAAAGTATTAGTGTTGCTTCGAATGAACAGCTAGGTTTTAGTCAAGATATTGAAGTTACGATGAATGAGGCCGCAGAAGCCGCGACACATAACGCAGCCGAGTCACAAGATTTATCAAATCGCAGTGATGAAGTGAATAAACTTGCACACTCGTTAACCGATTCTGTTGCACGATTTAAACTTTAATTAGACTTTAAATTGAACATAGATTGAGACTAAAAAAACCCTAAATTGCGCAAGCACTTTAGGGTTTTTAGTTATGAAAAGTTATGAAAAGTTAAGAGAAGCTAAAATTAATTAGTCATTAAGCTTATCGAGGAGCGTCAGCATATGGGTCAAATGGTTTGTTTTCATTTGAGCTACTTTTTGCACTGCGCTCATCATTACCACTTGTGCTAGCATTACTACTATTACTGCGACTATGCTCAGGTTTATAAGCCTTTTTATGTTCAGGTTTAGAACGATGAGTTTCTTTAAAACTGTCTTTACTTAAAGGAATAATAGCTTCGCCACGCACTAATACTTTTGGCTTTTTCGGCTTTGAATTTAAGGTAACTACTCGTTTTCTAGGGGGTATTTCGAATTCGTCATCACCGGGCTCAGGTAGGTTTTTATAATCGTATAAATAAAAACGCTCCAACTTTTCTCTTGCCCATTCAGTTTTACGCAGAAATTTTAAGCTAGAAGTCAGGCTTGGATTACTTTTAAAGCAATTAATTCGTGTGTACTCAGCCAAAATATCAAAGCCATAATGAGTCACTAACTCGTTTAATAGCGTGTCTAATTTTAAACCGTGTAAAGGGTTATTTAATTGTTCGTTTTCTTGGCTCATGGTTGACTTATTTTGACTGACATTACTTGATATTATACACCTAAATGCTTGGGTTATAAGCGTTGATTTTGTGCAATTACAACGTGCAGCTAAATTTAGCAGTACATATCCAGAAGTTAAATGCTGTATAATTGCCGCAATACATAGAAACTATTTGATAATAACGGATGTTCCAAATGAAAAAATTGATCGTGCTTTTAACTATTTCTACTTTAAGCACTTCGGCTATAGCTGAAGAAACAAGCTGGTTTGATAGCTTAAAAAGCCTTGTCGGTTTAGGTGAAACTACTGAACAAACAGTAGATGCTCCTGCGCCAACTCAACAAAACACAGCAGGTTTAGTTGATATGTTAACAAGCTCATTAGATGTTAATGCTGATCAAGCTGCTGGCGGCATGGGGTCTATTTTTAACTATGTTAAAGAGAATGTTTCAGCCGAGCAATTTAGTACACTTGCCAAGTCTATTCCTGGCGTAGAGGGTTTAGTTGGCCAAATGCCGGATATCAGTCAACTCAACTCTGGTTCTAGCGAAGGTTTTGGTGGATTACTTGATAAAGCTTCACAATATAGCGATTCTTTAAAGTCTGTAAACGACATTAAAAAGCAATTTGAAGCATTAGGATTAAAACCTGAAATGATCACAAGCTTTATTTCTACTGCACAAAGTTATTTAGATACAGAGCAAGGTCAGCAAGCGAAACAAATATTAACTGATGGCTTAAGTAAATT